>NZ_DBGCJQ010000031.1:0-4096 GCF_048354975.1 Massilistercora timonensis
GTCCAGATAGACAAGGGGCTCCTTCTGGATGGTCTCTACGTGATCTTTCACGCCCCGTCCGACCTGCACCGGATTCGTCCGGGGCACACTGTCCTCCGCATATCTGTTGCATTTCCCAAACCCGTAGTTGAGAAGGGCCACCGCATCTTTCGTCCGCTCCTTACTGGTCCTGGCCGCCATGATCACCCCGATCAGCTCCATCCCTTCCTTCTCGGCTGTAGCAGAGATACAGAAGCCCCCCTTGCTGGTGGAACCGGTCTTTAATCCTGTGGCGTACTCGTAGTGGCGCACCAGCTTGTTGGTGTTGGAAAGCCCAAAGGTGGAAGTCCCCTTCCTGGTGGTGTGGGTAATGTCCTCCATCCAGATCATGCAGTAATCCCGGACCTGGGGATAGGAAGTGATCAGTTCCCGGGACATAAGGGCGATATCCCTTGCCGTAGTCAGATGTCCCTCTGCGTCAAGGCCGTTGCAGTTGACGAAGGTGGTGTTCTCCATCCCAAGCTCTTTCGCCCGCTGATTCATTTCTTCCACAAATGCCTCTTCGCTGCCCCGGACCTTCTCCGCCATGGCCACACAGGCGTCATTGGCGCTGGCCACGGCGATGCACTTGATCAGAGTGTCCACCGTCTGTACCTCCCCCGGTTCCAGGAACACCTGGGATCCACCCATGGAGGCCGCATACTCAGAGGTGGTCACCTCGTCCTCCAGATGGATCTTACCCTCTTCCAGGGCGTCGAAGATCAGGAGCAGGGTCATCACTTTGGTCACGCTGGCAGGAGGAAGTGGATCATCCGGATTTTTCTCATAGATCACCTGCCCGGTGGAAGCTTCCATCAATAAGGCGGACGGCGCAGATAACTGAAGTTCCGCGCCGTCCGCCTTCTCTTTTGTCTCTTTGGTCTCTTCTTCCTGCAGTAGGAGTTGCCCAAGATCTGCCGCCTGCACCGGCTGCGCCCACAGCTGGGCCAAAAGGAGCAGTCCAGGCAGCAGAGCCAGAATTCGTTTCATCCGCAACGCTCCATATACCATGGTTACTACTAGTGTAATACCTGCCGCCGGAAAATATGCCCCTTTTCTACTGGATCTCCAGCACCTTGTAGTCCTGATCCTCCACCGTCTTCTTCAGCACTTCATCGGCGACCTCACCGCTTAAGGTCACAACAGCGGTCCCTGCCTCGTGGCTTACCACCGCCTCCTCTACTTCAGGCAGAGCTTCCAGGCATTTCTTCACTCTTGCCTCGCAGTGTCCGCACATCATTCCCTCGATCTTCATGGTTTTCTTCATTTTTTCTTCCTCCTTTTCTTCTGACAGATCTATGGATCTGATCTTTTTGTCTTTTTTTCCGTCATGCATATCAAACCAGTTCAGCCGCAGCGCGTTGGTCACCACGCAGAAGCTGGACAGGCTCATTGCCGCCGCCCCGAACATGGGGTTTAACTTCAGTCCCAGCAGCGGGAACCACACACCTGCCGCCAGGGGAATCCCGATCACGTTGTAGAAAAAGGCCCAGAACAGGTTCTCATGGATATTGCGCAGCGTAGCCCGGCTTAACCGGATGGCCGCGGGCACGTCGCTTAAGCGGCTCTTCATCAGCACCACGTCCGCTGCGTCGATGGCGATATCGGTGCCTGCGCCGATGGCGATCCCCATATCGGCTCTGATAAGGGCCGGGGCATCGTTGATCCCGTCTCCCACCATGGCCACCTTGCCCTGCTTCTTCAGCCTGCGGATCACACTCTCCTTGCCTTCCGGGAGCACACCGGCGATCACCTCGTCCACTCCCGCCTGACGGCCGATGGCCCGGGCTGTGCGCTCATTGTCTCCGGTGAGCATGACCACCCGGATCCCCATATTCTGCAGCTCTTTCACTGCCCGGGGGCTGTCCTCCTTGATCACGTCCGCCACGGCGATGATCCCTGCAAGACGTCCGTTCCTGGCAAAAAACAGAGGGGTCTTTCCTTCCTCCGCCAGCCCTTGTGCCTTCCTTTGAAGGTCTGCAGGGACTTCTGCATGCTCCCGGATAAACTTCAGGTTTCCGCCTATAAGCCGGTCTTCTCCCAGCCGTCCGGACAGGCCGTTTCCGGCCACCGCCTGGAAATCAGCAATCTCAGGCCCACCGGCAAGTCCTGCTTCTTCTGCCCTCTGGATCACCGCCCGGGCCAGGGGATGCTCGCTTTTCTTCTCCAGATGCCAGGCCAGGGTCAGAAGCTCTTCTTCCGTCACCCCTTCCGCCGGAAGGAGATCGGTAACCCTGGGCTCTCCGCTGGTGATGGTCCCGGTCTTATCCAGCGCCACGATCTCCATCTTCCCGGTCTCTTCCAGAGAGACCGCCGTCTTAAAGAGGATCCCGTTTTTGGCCCCCATCCCGTTGCCCACCATAATGGCCACCGGAGTGGCAAGTCCCAGGGCACAGGGACAGCTGATCACCAGCACGGAAATCCCTCTGGCAAGGGCGAAGCCTGCCGTCTGTCCCGCCATAAGCCAGATCAGGATGGTAACTGCGGCGATCCCGATCACCGCCGGCACAAACACGCCGGATACCCGGTCCGCCACCTTGGCGATAGGCGCCTTGGTGGCCGCCGCGTCGCTGACCATCTGGATGATCCGGGACAGGGTGGTATCCTCGCCCACCCGGGAAGCCTGGCACTTCAGGAACCCGGACTGATTCAGGGTGGCTGCGGACACCGGGTCTCCCGCTTCCTTATCCACCGGGATACTCTCTCCTGTCAGGGCCGACTCATTGACCGCGCTGATCCCGTCCAGCACCACTCCGTCCACCGGGATATTCTCTCCCGGCCGGACCAGGAAGATATCTCCTTTGCGCACCTGATCCACCGATACCTGGATCTCTTTTCCCTCCCGCACAAGGGTGGCCGTCTTGGGAGCCAGCTTCATCAGACTCTTCAGAGCGTCGGTAGTCCGTCCCTTGGAACGGGCCTCCAGCATCTTGCCCACCGTGATCAGGGTCAGGATCATGGCCGCCGACTCAAAGTAGAACTCATGCATGTAGGACATCACTGCTTCCAGATCTCCCCGCATCTGGGCGTCCGTCATGACGAAGAGGGCAAAAAGACTGTACCCGTAGGAAGCTCCTGCTCCCAGGGCCACCAGGGTATCCATATTGGGGGCCCTGTGCCACAGGCTCTTAAATCCACTGATGAAAAACTTCTGATTGATGACCATCACTACAGTGGTCAAAAGAAGCTGGATCAGCCCCAGGGCCACATGGTTCTCTGCCAGCGCCTCCGGCAGGGGCCAGTTCCACATGGTATGCCCCATGGATACGTACATCATGGGGATCAGAAAACAAAGGGACGCGATAAGCCGCCGCCGAAGCACCGGAGTCTCCTTGTCCTTTAACATCTTCTCCTGCGCGGAAACGCTCATAGTCTGACTGTTCTGCCCGGTCCCCTTTTCCGAGGCGCCGTACCCTGCCGCCTCCACCGCTGCGATAACGGCTTCCGGCGACGCAGTTCCCTCCACGCCCATGGAATTGGTCAGAAGGCTGACGGAGCAGGACTCCACTCCTTCCACCTGGGAGACCGCTTTCTCCACCCGGGCGCTGCAGGCGGCGCAGCTCATCCCGGTTACCTGATATTGTTTCATAACACCGCACCTTCCTTTTTATTTCATCAATTTCTGCAATACGGTTACTAACTCGTCGATGGTCTCTTCCTTCCCCTCCCGGATATCCTCCGCCACACAGCTTCGGATATGACTGGCAAGAAGGACTTTGGTAAAGCTGTTGAGGGCCGCGTTGGCAGCGGACACCTGGATCAGGATCTCCGGGCAGTAGGCGTCGTTCTCCACCATCTTCTTGATGCCCCGGATCTGTCCCTCCACCCGGTTCAGCCGGTGGATCAGGTCCTTATATTCCTGCTCTCCCCGCTCTTTCGTCCGGTGACAGCATTCCTGGATCTCTTTTCTCTCTTCCATGTTCCTCACCTCATTTCACCGATGATTATATACCCTTATGGGGTATCTGTCAACTGCATTTTGAGAACTATTCTCTTTTTACCCCATAAAAAATGTCTGCCCCTAAGGACAGACATTCTTATCTTTTCCTGATATCCTTTCCGCTCACTGCATCACGAT
>NZ_DBGCJQ010000032.1:0-12289 GCF_048354975.1 Massilistercora timonensis
AGGTAATCCCTGCGGCAGAAAGAGCAATGACAACGATCCAGGCGGCCCATCTGTCTGCAAGCCCTACGATCCTGGCTTTTCCTGCGTCAGCAGACTGCACCAGCCGGATCATCCGCTGGATGGAACTGTCTTCGCCAACCTTTGTGGCTTTCATTTCAAAAGCGCCAAACTGGTTCACCGTCCCCGAAGACACCGGATCTCCCGGCGCTTTATCTACCGGAAGCGATTCCCCCGTCATAACCGCTTGATTAATGGAGGTCTGACCTGAAAGGATCTCCCCGTCAACCGCTATGGTTTCCCCGGGCAGGACACGGATCCTGTCTCCCACCTTTACCTCCCCGGCAGGGATCACCTGCTCCCGGCCGTCCCGGATCACTCTTGCAGTCTGGGGCGTAAGATGTACAAGTCTTTCGATCCCGGCTCTTGCTTTCGCCACAGTCAGATCCTCCAGCAATGCTCCCAGCTGCATGATGAAGGCAACCTCTCCTGCCGCAAAATCTTCCCCGATACAGACGGAAGCGATCAGGGCCAGCGACACCAGCACATCCGCCTTGATGTCAAAGGCGGTGACCAGCCCTGTCACGGCCTCCATAATAATGGGGACTCCACAGAAAATGATGGCGATCCAGGCGGCGTCAAAAGGAAGCGGCACCAGGTCAAAAAGACTGATGATAAGGGAAATGCCTCCCAGCACAAGAAATGTAATATCTTTTTTCATAGGAAAACCTCTTTTCTATACCCATAGGGGTATGCCTATATTTGCCTCCATTATACCCATATGGGTATAGTACGTCAAGGCACGCAACGAAAAAAAGACAGACTTTCATCTGTCTCAAAAATAATCTGTAAAATCCTTCTTTCTTTTTTGATCAGCAGACCTATTTCCGACCTGTCAGCAGCCGGGAATCTCCCAACATCATCAATGCTGCGCGTTGATGGGAACCGAAGGCCTCCTGGGCCGTATCGATGATCCGCACCTCCTGATATCCCATTTTGCGCAGGTTTTCTGCAAACGCTTCCATATCCCCATACATCCGCGGCTTCATGTCGTCGTTAAGGGCAAACACGCCTCCTTTTTTCAGCACACGCAGGCTTTCTAAAAGAAGCTCCTGCTTGTCTGAGCCGTTAATATTATGGTAGACATAGTTGCTCACCACAGCGTCAAAAGTTTCATCTGGAAAGTCCAGCTTCCGGGCGTCGCCGTGAAGGAACCGGCACTGTTCGGATACGCCCTCGCTCCGGGCATTACTCTCGCACATAGCCCGGCTGTAATTGTAGACCGCGCCCCAGTAATCAATACCGGTCACTTCCGCCTCCGGCCAGGAAAGCGCCGCCCGAATGGAGAGTGCGCCTGATCCGCATCCCACCTCCAGAAGCGTCCCCTTCCCGTCGTAATCCAGGTGAGACAGAAGAACCTTATGAACCTGCTCCATCATGCCGCCCCCGCCAAAGGCATACTGCCGCCGGATCCAGGTGATCCAGCCAAGCAGGATCAGCACTGCCGCTGCAGCAATCAGCGCCAGGACTCCGAGCAGCCGCATACCGGGAATAAAATGCGATATGACACATAAGGCTGCCATGAGGACAACCAGCGCACCCACCATATAAAAGACCGGCGCGGACATCCAATTCCCATAATTTTCCCCATGTGTGCCGAGCCTGACCGGCTCCTGTTTCCTCCCGTTTATCTCCATATCCTTTATTCTCCCGTTTCAGATTATTTCACATTCCGTGATTATCCATCGTGGTAAACAATCCTCGATATTTTCTTTCCATCTCTCAGATACCCGCACCGTCTGGCGCCATCCCGGACAATCTGATCCAGTTTTTCCTTCGGCATCCTGAAAACAGTATCATCCTCCAGGATGATCTCGCATCCGCCCTCGCCGCCACAGCTTTCTCCACATTCAATCCGGTACATGTTTTTTCTGCTGATCGCGCCGATTTCTTCCAACGCATTGATCATGCGGTAGACCGTTGCCACTCCGATCCTGGCATCTTCCCGTGAAGCTTTATAAAAGATCTCTTTGCAGCTTGCGCAATCATTCTCCAGGATAATATCGATCAGGATCTTCCTCTGCTTTGTAATTCGACAGCCTTTTTCTTTCAGCCGTTCAATAATCTCTTCTTTCTGACTCACGGCGCTTCCCACCTTATACCTGTGAAATGCTTAATATTGATATTGATAATCTATATCGTTTGATTTCTTTGTAAATTAGTTTAAACTAACTCCCGTTGGAAATCAATAACTATTTTAGAATATTTTCTTTTATGATTTTTAAAAGGAGACCGCACATACTGCGAGTCTCCTTCTTTGCATCATTCTTATTCGTTTCTGTCTGTCAAAAGATTTCTCATGCTTCTTAAGCTGATCAGCAGTGTGGATGTATTGTGAAGCAGCGCCGAAGTCGTTGGCTGGAGCACGCCGGCAATGCCAGATACGATCAGTCCTGCGTTGATTCCGATGATCTGGTGATAATTTTTCCCGATCCGCTTTGTCATCCCGTTTGCAAGACGCTTCAGCACGACCAGTTCCGCCAGATCTTCCGCCGCAATGGTGATGTCGGCGATCTCCCTTGCAAGTTCCGCGCCGTCGCTGATGGCAATGCCCGCGTCGGCGGCAGACAGAGCCGGCGAATCGTTGATCCCGTCCCCGATCATGATGACCTTGTGTCCCTGCGCTTTCTCCCGCTCCACAAATCCTGCCTTTTCTTCCGGCAGCACCTCCGCGTAATACTCGTCCACGCCGACCCGGCGGGCGACAGCAGCCGCGGTCTTCTCACTGTCCCCGGTCATCATGACCGTTTTCTGTACCCCTTCCGCTCTCAGCGCCCGGATCATATCTGCCGCCTCTTCCCGCAGCGGATCTTCGATACAGATCACCGCGACAAGTTCCTTTTCAATGGCAAGATACAGGTGGGAGTACTCTTCCGGCAGCGCCTCAAATCTTTCCCGGTATTCCGGGCGGACTGTGCAGCCTTCGTCTTCAAATACAAAATGACTGCTTCCGATCACCACTTTTTTCCCGTCAATATATGAGGAGATCCCATGCGCCACCACATACTCCACTTTCGAATGCATTTCCTCATGGGCAAGCCGCCGCTTCTTTGCAGCATCCACCACGGCCTTTGCCATGGAATGGGGGAAATGTTCCTCCAGGCACGCTGCGATCCGCAGGCATTCTTTCTCCGGTTCCTCTCCGAACGGGATCACTGCTTTCACCGTGGGCTTCGCCTTTGTGAGTGTCCCTGTCTTGTCAAAAACCACCGTGTCCGCTTCCGCGACCGCTTCCAGGAATTTCCCGCCTTTTACAGTAATCCCGTACCCGCCGGCCTCCCGGATCGCCGACAGCACGGTCAGCGGCATGGCAAGCTTCAGGGCGCAGGAAAAGTCCACCATAAGCACGGACAATGCCTTTGTCACATTTCTGGTCAGGAGTCCTACAGCCGCCGTGCCAAGCAGAGTGTACGGCACCAGCCGGTCGGCCAGATGCTCCGCCCTGCTCTCCATGGAAGACTTCAGCTTCTCCGAATCTTCGATCATGGCCACGATCTTTTCAAATCTGGTGGAGCCGGAAACCGCCTTTACCAGGACATCCAGTTCTCCTTCCTCAACCACGGTTCCCGCATAGACGGACTGCCCTGGCACCCTGCGCACGGGCATGGCCTCCCCTGTAAGGGAGACCTGGTTTACCATGCCTTCCCCGCCGGACACCTCTCCGTCAAAGGGGATCACATTTCCCATATGTACGGTCACCACGTCGCCCTTTCGGATCTGATCTGCCTTTACCAGGATCTCCTGCCCGTCCCGTTTCAGCCAGACTTTTTTAATGTTCAGGGACATGCTCCGCGCCAGATCTCCCACGGATTTTTTATGGGTCCACTCTTCCAGGAGTTCTCCCACTCCCAGCAGGAACATAACCGAACCGGCGGTATTAAAGTCCCGACGCAGGACAGAGACCCCGATGGCGGTTGCATCCAGAAGCGGGACTTCGATCTTCCTCTCCCGGATACAGCGCAGCCCCGCCGCAAGATATCGAAGCGACCTGATCGTCACGATCCACGCGCGCAGGGGCGCAGGCACCAGGAGCCTTCCGCCATAGTGCAGCAGCACTTTCGCGATCAGTTTTTCCTTATAGGATGTGTTCAGCTCCCTTCCGGAATTGCGAACAACAGTCTCCGGCACGGCTACCTCTTCATACCGGAAGTTCTTCAGCAGACGGAGCAGCGCGTCGCGCTCCCCTGTATAACAGATGACAGCGTCTGCGGTGCGCTCATACACTTTCACATCCGTTATATTGCTTTGCCTGTCCAGGTACCAGAAAAGAGTATCCGCCTCCGCACATGTCATTTTCTCCTGAATGACATGAATGCGGAGACGGCCCCTGATCTCATGCTTTATGATAATCTTCATTGATCTGCTGCGCCTCCGCCAGGATATCCTCCGCGTTTTCCTGTACGGTCGTGACGGTTTTCATCACACAGTCTTTTGCACGCAGCGCCGCTGCCGTACACTCTGTGTAAACCTTTTTCGCATCTTTGCTGGATAAGAGCTTTACCCCGGCTGTCCCGAAGAGGACTCCTCCTGCAAATATTCCGATCTTTTTCATCAATGACTCACTGAACATATACTTCTACCTCCTGATAATACTTTTTACTGCTCTGCCGTCGGCTGATCACTTGTGTCTGTATCCGGTATAAAATACCATTATGAAACAGAACACGGCAGCCCATGCCCAGAATCTGTGCTGTTTCATGCGCCATCACTTCCTTCTGTTTTACTAGATTACAATAAGAATACTATATCAGCATAGCAACATTCTTCCGGAATAGTCAAAGCTAATCGACCTTGTCGATAAAACTTCTCACTATCTCATATAATCCCTGAAATCCACTTGACAGCAGCGAATTACTTTCATAATATAACATTGTTATATATCACTGTTATATGGAGGTCGCCATGGATGAAAAAACAGTATCTACATTAGAACGGATCCAGCAGGCCGCATTGAACGAATTTTCAGAGAAGGGATTCCTGGGCGCTTCCCTGCGCCAGATCGTGAAAAACGCAGGAGTTACCACCGGGGCCTTCTACGGCTACTTTTCCAGCAAGGAAGCCCTGTTCGCTTCCATCGTGGAACCCCATGCCGCCGCCCTTATGGGCAGGTTTATGGAAGCCCAGACTTCCTTCGCGGAACTGCCCGAAGAACAACAGCCGGATCACATGGGCGTAGAATCCTCGGACTGCGTCCACTGGATGGTGGATTATATCTGCCGGCACCGGGAACCGGTAAAGCTGCTGCTTTGCCGGTCAGAAGGCACCAGCTATGAACATTTTGTCCATAACATGGTTGAGGTGGAAGTGGAATATACACTGAAATATATGGATGTCCTCCGCCGCCTCGGGCGGGAGATCCCCGAACTGGATGAACAGATGTGCCATATCATTGCCAGCGGCATGTTTAACGGGATCTTTGAGATCGTGATCCACGATATGCCAGAAGGCAGGGCCCTGCGCTATGTAGACCAGCTCAGGGACTTTTATACAGCCGGATGGCTGAAACTGATGGGGCCGTAGCCCCCATCTTTTTTGCATGGTGGTTAGTCATTTCTAACTTCATGATACATATTTTAACCAAAAGGGAGGTAATCATTTGAAGCAGAAAAAGCAAAGCAGCCTTGCCCGCATCCTGGGTTATGCGGGCGGGCACAGAAATCTCACCCTGCTGGGCTGTATCCTCTCCGCTCTGTCCGCGGTACTGGGGCTGATCCCCTATGTGTGCGTATGGCTTGCGGCAAGGGACGTCCTGGAAACCTGGCCCGCGCTCACCGGAGTGTCCGGGTCTGCCCGCTGGGGCTGGACGGCGGTATGGACCGCAGTCATAAGTATCGTTCTGTATTTTGCAGCGCTCATGTCCACTCATATCGCAGCCTTCCGCACGGCCCGGAATATCCGGCGCGCTGCCATGGCGCACGTTCTGAAGCTGCCGCTTGGATTCTTCACGGGCAGTCAGTCCGGACGGCTCAGGAAACTGATCGATGACAATGCCGGTCTTACAGAAGATCTGCTGGCACACAAGCTGCCTGACCTGGCGGGAACGATCGTCACTCCTGTTGCTGCCGTCCTGATGCTGTTCCTCTTTGACTGGAAAATGGGGCTTCTGTGCCTGCTCACCATGGTGCTGGCGCTGCTGTCCATGTGCCTGATGATGGGCGGAAAGAACGCCGGCTTTTTCCACCGCTATCAGAAGGAGATCGAGCGCATGAGCGGCGAGGCGGTGGAATATGTCCGGGGCATCCCCGTGGTAAAAATGTTCCAGCAGACCGTGTACTCTTTCAAAGCTTTCTATGCAGCCATCAGGGACTACAGCGACCTTGCCAGCCAGTACGCCATGAGCTGCCGTGTGGGGCAGACCTGTTTTCTGACGTTTATCAACGGAGCTTTCGCCCTGCTGATCCCGGCGGCTCTGCTGCTGGCCTCCGGCGGGGACGTGCGCGCGGTGCTTGTCAACTTTATCTTCTATGCCCTGTTCGCTCCTGCCTGCGGCCAGATGATCAACCGTATCATGTACATGAGCGAGGCGGTCATGGAGGCGGATGAAGCCGTGGGACGCCTGGATGAGATCCTGAGCCAGGAACCGATGGAAAACACAGGCATAGAGAAACAGCCGGCAGACGCCGCTGTATCCTTTGACCATGTAACCTTTACCTACCCCGGCACGGACCGCCCGGCTCTTTCCGATGTATCGTTTGCTGTCCGGCCCGGTCAGGTGACGGCGCTGGTAGGCCCCTCCGGGGGAGGCAAGACGACAGCCGCCAGCCTGATCCTCCGCTTCTGGGATGCAGACAGCGGCGCCGTCTCCATCGGGGGCGTCAATGTCAGGGAAATGGATACGGAAGACCTGATGAAACAGACAGCCTTTGTATTTCAGGATACCCGGCTGTTTAAGGAGAGCCTTCTGGAAAATATCCGGGCAGCCCGGCCGGACGCTTCCAGAGAGGAGGTCCTGTCCGCCGCACACGCTGCCCAGTGCGATGATATTCTGGAAAAACTTCCCCAGGGTCTGGATACTGTGGTGGGCGCCAGGGGCGTGTACCTCTCCGGCGGCGAACAGCAGCGGATCGCTCTTGCCCGCGCCATTTTAAAAGACGCGCCCATCGTGGTGCTGGACGAGGCAACCGCTTTTGCCGACCCAGAAAATGAGCACCAGATCCAGAAGGCGTTTGAAGCGCTGATCCGGAATAAAACCGTATTGATGATCGCCCACCGGCTGTCCACCGTACAGGATGCGGACCACATCATCGTCTTAAGCGGCGGGAAGATCGCAGAACAGGGCAGCCATGAGAGCCTGCTTGCACAGCACGGCGTGTATGCCGCCATGTGGGAAGACTATCAGCGCAGCGCCCGGTGGAAAGTCGGGCGGACAGATCCAAAAAGCGGAAAGGGGGAAAAGACAGTATGACAAAGAAATTACAGCACGTATTCGCGCTCAGTGAGAAAGGAGCAAAAGATCTTGTAAAAGCCGTCATCTGGTGTTTTGTGTGCAATTTAAGCCTGATGCTTCCTGTGGGGGCCGTCCTGTTTACGGCACAGCACCTTTTGGATGCCATGGAAACCGGCGGCAGTCCCATGGAGGGCTTCTGGATCTATACGGGCTCTGCCCTGGCGGTCCTGGTCCTTTTGTTTGTCCTCCACTGGTTCCAGTATGCTTCCCTGTATCTGGCTACTTATAAAGAGAGCGCCAGCCGGCGGGTAAGCCTGGCGGAAACCCTGAGGCGGCTTCCCTTAAGCTTTTTCGGAAACCGGGACTTAAGCGACCTGACTTCCACTATGATCGCAGACTGCTCCAGTCTGGACCAGATGTTCTCCCACTACGTGCCGCAGTTATTTGCGTCCGTCTTCTCCACGCTGGTGATCGGCGTCGCCATGTTCGTTTGCGACTGGCGGATGGCGCTGGCCATATTGTGGGTCGTGCCTGCTGCGGTCCTTCTGACGGCAGGGAGCAGGAAGATCCAGGATTCCTTCGGCACAAAGAATATTTTAAATAAACGGGCAGTCGCCGACTGTATCCAGGAAGGACTGGAAACCATCCGGGATATCAAGGCATGCAGCCGGCAGGACGCGTACATGGAAAAACTGGAGAAGAAACTTGCAGCCATGGAGAAAGGCTCCATCCACTCGGAGCTGGCAACCGGCGTGTTCGTATGCTCCGCCCAGGCGTTTCTCCGGCTGGGTCTGGCAACCACCATCCTGACCGGCGGAGCTCTTCTGGCGGCCGGAAAACTTTCTTTCCTCTATTTCCTCGGGTTCCTCTTTGCCGCCGCCAGGCTGTATGACCCGCTGGGGCTTGTGCTCCAGAATATCGCCGCCACCTTCAACGCCAAACTGCAGATCGAGCGGATGCGCTCCATTCTGGAACAGCCGGTACAGGAGGGGACAGAAGAATTTACACCAAAGAACTACGACGTCACCTTTGACCATGTCTCCTTCGCCTACCGGGAGGGGGACGGCGTACTTGAGGATGTAAGCTTCACTGCAAAGCAGGGAGAAGTGACCGCCCTGATCGGCCCCTCCGGCGGAGGGAAATCCACTGCCTGCAAATTGGCTGCCCGGTTCTGGGACGTCACCGGCGGGAAGGTTCTCTTAGGCGGAACGGACGTATCCACGGTGGACCCGGAAACGCTTCTTCGCTCCTACTCCATGGTATTCCAGGATGTGGTGCTGTTCCGGGATACAGTGATGGAAAATATCCGTCTTGGCCGCCGGGGCGCTTCGGACGAGGAAGTGATCGCAGCCGCCAGAGCCGCCCGGTGCGATGAATTTATCCGGGAACTGCCCCAGGGCTATCAGACCATGATCGGCGAGAACGGCTCCAC
This sequence comes from Massilistercora timonensis, assembly GCF_048354975.1. Taxonomy (NCBI): domain Bacteria; kingdom Bacillati; phylum Bacillota; class Clostridia; order Eubacteriales; genus Massilistercora; species Massilistercora timonensis. Next base: position 8,877 of record NZ_DBGCJQ010000032.1, read on the forward strand.
CCTCTCCGGCGGCGAGCGCCAGCGGATCTCCATCGCCCGCGCCCTTCTGAAAGATGCGCCGGTCATCCTTCTGGATGAGGCAACTGCCAGCCTGGACGTGGAAAACGAGAGCGCTGTTCAGGAAGCCCTCTCCCGCCTCCTCCAGGACAAGACTGTTCTGGTCATCGCCCACCGGATGCGCACCGTGGAAGCGGCAGACAAGATCGTTGTTCTCTCTGAGGGCAGGGTGACAGAGCAGGGAACCCCTTCGGAACTGATGAAACAAAGCGGCCTCTTCCGCCATATGGTGGAGCTGCAGAGACAGAGCGCCGGGTGGCGGCTGAAATAACATATCTCTACTCCTATGCGGCCGGAGTCTATGAATATTCACTCCGGCCGCCTTATTTCAAAGAGAAACGACTTGACAATTCCTCTATAAGGCATTATAATCAGCATCAGTTAGTTGCAACTAATCTCTTTGATATTATATTTCTCCTAGAAAGTATTTATTTTTTTACCAACAGGTTAGTCATGACTAACCTGTTGTGAAGAAGATGCTGCCATTTCACATTTCACAAAGGGGAGAGGCTCATGTCCGAAGATTTGCTCATTCGTCACTGCGCTCCTACCCTGGCAGGGATCAAGACCGGGAACCTGTTTTCCTGTGTTTGCCCCTGCAGGAAGGAACTGACAAAATCGATATCCAGCTTAAACAAAAAACTGGTGCCCAGGGGAATACGTATTCTGCCTCTCAAAGTGGGCCAGGACCGCGCCCTGATCTATGTCTACCGCCCCCATGCGTTAGAAAATGATCTTACAGATCGTCAGGCCAGGGAACTTCTGCTACGCTACGGTTACACACCGGAAAATCTCAATGCCTGTGTGATGCACTTGATCCACCGTCTCCAGTCTGCGGAAGAATTCCCCCACGAGATCGGCCTGTTTTTAAGTTATCCGCCAAATGACGTTCTGGGATTCATCGACAACAACGCCTGCAACCATAAGTGTCGGGGCTGCTGGAAGGTGTATGGAAATGAACAGGAATCAAAGAGCACTTTTGAAAAATATGATCTATGCAGCAAAATTTATTTTCAACAATGGAAACAGAGGAAATCCATCGAGCAGCTTACAGTAGCTGACTGATGTTTCCACGATAAAAAACAGAAAGGATGTTTATCTTATGAGTAAAATTGCAGTTGTTTATTGGAGTGGTACCGGCAACACGGAAGCTATGGCCGCTGCCGTAGCGGAAGGCGCAAGGGAAAAGGATGCGGATGTGACCCTTATCACTGCCGCCGATTTTTCTGCAGATCAGGTGGGCAGCTACGACGCCATCGCCTTTGGCTGCCCTTCTATGGGAGCGGAACAACTGGAGGAAAGCGAGTTTGAACCCATGTTCACCGCCTGCGAGGGAAACCTGCAGGGGAAAACCATCGCCTTGTTTGGTTCCTTTGGCTGGGGTGACGGAGAATGGATGCGCAACTGGGAGGAACGCTGCAGTCAGGACGGAGCCAACCTTGCCAGCGACAGCGTGATCTGCAACGAAACTCCGGACGAGGAGGCCTTATCTGCGTGCCGCGCACTGGGTGCGGCGCTGGCCTAAAAAAACACTAAGTGCCACAACCCTTCAATAACAAGGGTAGTGGCACTTTGGTTTTCATAACCGTGCTTTTACTGCATATTGGCAAAGCGTTCCACCGCTTTGGTAAATTTCTCAATGGTCTCGTCTGCGTTGCCGTGTTCGATCCCATCCCGCACACAATGTTTGATATGTCCTTCCAGAACAACCTGTCCTGCCTTATTGAGCGCGGATTTCGCAGCGTTGATCTGAGAGAGAACATCCTCGCAGGGAACATCTTCATCGATCATCCGGTCAATGGCCTGCACCTGTCCGATGATCTTCGCAAGCCTGCGGTGCAGGTTCGGGGCGTCCATACATTGTTTCATAATCCATCCTCCATACCATTAGGGGTATGTGTATTATAGCAACCAGGAGAAGAAAAGTCAATTTTTCAGCCGGCTTTTCCCTGCCAACGCCAGCCCGCCAAGGCCCATTGCCGCCATAACAAACCACCCGGCAGCCTGCGCCCGGTCGCCTGTGTCAGGGGCCTCTCCCGAGCCATCCGGGCTACTCGAGCTGTCCGGCAAGACAGCCGCCTTTCTCTCCTTATATCGGATGGTGTAGACATTTCCACTTTTTTCTCTCACCAGCCTGACCATCTGCTGCTGATCCGGCTCTGGTTCCCCGTCTGCAGGATAGGCCGGGTCTGAGGGATCCAGCGGCTGTACGATGATCTGATCTCCCCTGGTTCCGGTTCCTCTTTCCTCATAAAACAAACTGCCGCTTTCATCTTCCACATGGCGTATGGTGTATTCTGTATCCTCCACCGGGATCCAGCCTGCATACAAGGTCAGATCCTCCTCCACCGGCTTCCCAAAGTCCCACGCAGTCATTGTATCCTCCCCGCCGGAGGGTTCTTCGAACCATCCCAGGAAAATGTATCCGGCACGGATGGGAGCCTCCGGCTCCCGGGCACATTTCCCGGCCCGGACGGATTGTTCAGTTGGAATGTTTGACACCTCCTCCGGATCCGCCTGCACATCGAACTTCACCGTCCGGTCCGCCGGCGTCCATCCGGCATACACACGGACGTGATCCGAGGGCATAAGGAACCCCTGAAGCGGTTCGCCTGCGGACGTTAACGCCGGACTGAGATACCAGCCGGTAAACTTCTGATTTTTATGCTCCGCTTCATTCTCCGGAACATATGCCAGGGTCACCTCATCCCGGTAGGTCACTTCTTCCGTATAGAGAACCCGGCTTTCCTCCTGATCGCTGACGTCCACATAATCCAGCCGGAAGGTGTCCCGCTTCATATAAATGTAAATGTGAGAACTCACTCCACGGAACACGCATTTCCCGTCCGCCTGGATCTGAAGGGGGCTGATAGGGATACGATTTCCCTGTTCGCAGGCCTCCGGCGAAGCGCCGGTGGTATACCAGCTCTCCTCACAGGTCAGCCCCTTGGGGTGCAGGACCGTAACCTCCGCGCCGTACACAGTCGGATCCTTGTCCACCTGAACACTTTCCTGGCGGACTTTCCGGTAAGTCCCGTCACTTCGCTCTTTAAAATAAGTCAGATAAACCGTGTAAGAATCCCGCTCCAGCCAGGGATAAGCGTCGAAGGTATGATTGCCAAGAGCCAGGTCCTGGAAATAAAAGCTGTCCAGATGACGCCCGGTGGCCTCAAACTCATCCCGCACTCCCAGGAATTCCATGTCCTGGTGCTGTGTCCTCTCCATGTAATGCTTCTCCATCTCATCATAGGAGGGAAAATCTTCCGGCAGCGGCGCGCCGTATTTCCCCTGCGCCGTATACCAGACCTCTTCGTTGGGGATCAGCGAATCACTGGAGTCTGATTCGTGGGCCGCTT
>NZ_DBGCJQ010000033.1:0-46565 GCF_048354975.1 Massilistercora timonensis
CATAATCTTTGTAAGCTTCCGCCACAGCCACGCCTTCTTCATTGGCGCCCTCAATGGACTTTACCTTTCCCTCTCCGTCATAGGAGATCTCCATCTCCGGGTTTACGCTGAGGAGGATCGTTCCCATGATCTCCTCTGATTTCTGGACGGCCGCTTCCTCTGCCTCGCCTGCCGTTCCTCCGCCCCCACATCCGGTGAAGACCATCATCCCACATACCATCGCTGCTACTGCTGTCCCTTTTAAATTTCTTCTCTTCATCATATCCTTTTTCTCCTTTTTTTGATTTTTTTTAGGTTGTATTGATAGAATACGGGGCTGCTTTTCAGAAAACGGGGTCGAAAGAAATTTTTTTTATTTTTTTAATCATCATCATCGTCATCACCGTCATCATCATCGCCATCGTCGTCATCGTCACCGCCGTCATCATCGTCGTCATTGTCGTCATCACCATCATCGTCGTCATCGTCGTCAATGACCACATTCCCGGAATTTCCGCCACTTCTTCCGCTCCCCGGATCGCTGTAGCTTTCCTGCGGCAAAACCGGATCTTCTCTTTCCATCTCTTCTTCGGCCTCCCCGGCTGTCCGGATCTCTACGGAAGAATCCAGATGGATGGTAAGTTCTGTGATCAGCAGATCCTCTGTGGCTGTCTTCCAGTCCTCATGCTCTGACTCCACCGTCAGGGTGATCTGATCTCCCTCCTCCAGGAAGCCCTGGTCCACCGCCCGGTCCGCCAGTTCATCCGATACCTGATCCACCTTCTTACCTATATAATGATAATCCTCCACAAGTTCTTCTCCATCATCGTTCATCCCTTCCACGTCTACCGCGTAATCCCAGCGGTTTACGGAGATCATTACATCCGGGTTGATCTGGATCCGCACGGTTCCGTAGGGTGAAAGGATATACTGGAATCCTCCCAGAAAGACCAGACACAGGCAGGCTGCCGCTGCAAGAACCGGGATCACCCGCCGGGACGTCCGGCTCTTCTTCCGTTCCTCCTGGAACGGGATCACCGAATCCACCGTCTGTCCCACTGCATAGCCCAGATTCGCTACCTTCAGGAATCTTCCCTGCTGATCCAGCACCACCGCGTAGCTGAATCCGCATTCCATTACTAGATATCTCAAGCCCGTCCGCCTCCTTTCCCCACGGATATCTGGCACAGATGCCCGCGGATGATCTCATAGCCATTGGTATAAGCCAGGAACAAAGCGGCGATATACTTCCTGTGCCGCTCCAGCGTCTTCCTGGACACTCTGGACAACTCCGTAAGATCCTGGATCGGGAGTTTCCTGGTAGCAAGAAACCGTTCCAGAAGCCATGGATTTTCTTTTGCACAGGCCAGCGCCTGATAGCAGGCCTCCAGAGTGCGGTCCTGCTTTGGACAGTTGTCCGCCACGTCGGTAAGAGAGATCACGAATTCCGCCAGCCCTCTGGCATATTCCTCAATCTCTTCCCTTGCCGCCATCCGGATCTGCCCCTCTTCCACGTTACTTTCACCGCTCTCCAGCGTATCCAGCAGTGTCCGGTCCTCATCCTTACTGTCCGGCTGATCAAAGGAGATCACCTTCCCGTGGCGGCTCTCCTTCCGATAGTGATCGATCAGCCGGTTCCTGATCCCCCGGCTGGCAAAAGCCAGAAATGTCCCCCTGGCTTTTTCATAATTCAGGACTGCTTCATAGAAAGCAAACATGGCAATAGAAAGCTCGTCATCCTGCCCTTCCACCGGCGGCCGGTGTAGGAATTTTGCTGTTTCTGCTTTGATAAATGGAAGATAGTCCCTGACCAGACGATCCGCTTCTTCTGAGCTGCTCCTGGCCGCGGCAACCCGCTTCACGATCTCATGTTCCTGGTTCATATAGCTCTCCTGTCTGTAGTATACGTATGGATAAACTGCATTTTCGGGGTCAGTCCCGCATATGCGTATAAATTTGTAAAAGTTTATCATTCCTTTGTTAAATCCATGTATTTTCACTGTTAAATCTATATAAAGTGAAAACAAACAGCATATAACAGTTGACAACAGTTTCTCACTGTTATATACTGTTTATACAGAAAGGGGAGAAAACTACTATGAAGATCATGATCAACCATTCCCTGATGATCCCCATCTACGAGCAGATCACCGATCAGATCAAGACGTTGATCCGCAGCGGGGAACTGAAGGAAAATGATGTACTTCCATCCGTCAGGGCACTTTCCCGGGAGCTTAAGATCAGCGCCCTGACGGTGAAGAAGGCCTATGATGCCCTGGAGGAGGAAGGCTTCACTGTCACCGTCCACGGCAAGGGAACTTACATTGCCGCGACCAACAGAGAACTTCTCCTGGAAGAGCAGAAAAAAGAACTGGAGGAAGCCCTTTACCAGGCCATCCAGAAAGGCCGCCGCTACGGTATCAGCGACGGCGACATCCAAGAGTTGTTTGCATTGCTTATGGAGGAATAAATGATGTTGAAGATCGAACATTTACAGAAAACCTATCCCAATTTTACGCTGGACTGTTCCCTGGAAGTGCCCTCCGGGTGCGTGACCGGACTGATCGGCCAAAACGGCGCCGGGAAGAGCACCACCTTCAAGGCGGTGCTGGGACTGATCAAAAGAGATGAGGGCAGGATCACCCTCCTTGGAAAGGATCTGGACGACTTCACCGCCAGAGACAGAGAGCAGCTGGGAATCGTCCTCTCCGACTCCGGGTTCAGCGGTTATCTCACCATCCGGGACTTAACGCCCATGCTGCAGACCTTCTATCCCACCTTCGACACCGGACGGTTCCTGGAGAAGGTAAAGAAATTCCGGCTTCCTGTGGATAAGCGGATCAAAGAATTCTCCACCGGAATGCGGGCGAAGCTGAAAGTCCTTTCCGCCACCTGCCACGATTCCCGCCTGCTCATCCTGGATGAGCCCACCGCGGGACTGGATGTGATCGCCAGAGATGAGCTTCTGGACATTCTCCGGGAATACCTGGAGGCGGACGAGAGCCGGTCCATCCTGATCAGCTCCCACATCTCCGGCGACCTGGAAGGGATCTGCGACGACCTCTATATGATCCACGATGGGAAGATCGTGCTCCATGAGGAAACCGACGTCCTGCTGGACCGCTACGGGATCCTGAAAATGGATGAATCCCAGTACCAGACACTGGACCGGCAGTTCATCCTGCGCAGCCGCAGGGAGACTTACGGGTACTGCTGCCTTACTGACCAGAGAACCTATTACTCTGAGAATTTCCCGAAGATCGCCGTAGAAAAAGCCGGCATCGATGAAGTGATCACTATGATGGTAAAGGGGGAAGCATAAATGAAAGGATTATTGATCAAAGATTTTAAACTGATGAAAATGCAGCGGAATTTCTTCTTTGTAATCGTCATGATCAGTGTGGGGCAGGCGCTGTTCTCCGACAGTCTCTCCGTCCCCATCGGCTTTGCCACCTTTGTATTTCCTTTGTTTACCCTGAGCACCATCAGCTATGACGAGTTTGACAACGGAAATGCGTTTCTGTTCTCTCTGCCCATAACCCGGGCAGGCTATGTGGTGGAAAAGTACTGCTTTGCCCTGATCCTGGCCCTTTCTGCCTGGACCATCTCCACCCTTCTGGTGGTGATCGCAGGGACGGTCCGGAGAGGCCTGGATGTGATGGAACTTGTCCTGACCGCCGTTGCCATCCTGCCCGTTCTCTTCCTGATCCTGGCGGTCATGCTGCCCGTCCAGTTAAAATTCGGGGGAGAAAAAGGTCGGATCGCCCTGATCATCGGTATAGGAGCTATCTTCCTGCTGGGATTCCTGGCGACAAAGATTTCCGGACTCCTTGGCGTCGACCTGCTGGCCGCGCTGAACAGCCTTCCGGATGTAAGTGCGGGCATGCTGGCCGGATGCGCCATCGGCGTCACAGCCCTGATCCTTCTTGGCTCTGCGCTGCTTAGCATCCGCATTGTCCAGCATAAGGAATTCTAAATTGACAGTTCCAAAAATAAAGCGTACACTTTTATTATCAGAAAATTCCAAAAAATGCACGGAGGGAACCACCATGAAAATTACAGATGTAAAAATGGAAAAGTTTTCTATTGAGCTGGAGGAACCTTTTAATGTGGCGTTTGCCGAGATCACCCATACCGTCAGTATTATCGTAAAGATCGAAACCGACGAAGGGTATACCGGATACGGTGAAGCAGCGCCTTTTGCGCCGGTTACCGGCGAAACGGTTGACGGATGCCTGGAAGTGCTCCGCATGTTCCGCCAGGGGCTCATTGGCATGGATCCTCTGGAGATTGAGAAGATCCACGCAATGATGGACAGCTATGTCCACGGAAACGGTTCCGCCAAATGTGCCATTGATATCGCTCTTTATGATCTGAAGGGGAAATTCATGAACCAGCCCCTGTACCGGGTACTGGGCGGCTATGACAATCAGGTATTGAATGACATTACCGTTGTCATCAATCCTCCTGAGAAAATGGCGGCCCAGGCGAAACATTTTGTCGAGGATCTGGGGTATCACATCCTGAAGATCAAGATGGGGATTTCCCCGCAGGATGATCTGGAAGCCCTGCGCCTCATCCGGGAAGCCGTAGGCCCGGATATCCGCCTGCGGATCGATGCGAACCAGGGCTATGACTACAGTCAGGCGCTCTTTATGCTCCAGGAAATGAAAAAATACGGGGTGGAAGCTGCAGAACAATGTCTTCCCGACTGGGATCTGGACGGCGCCGCAAGGCTTCGCAGACAGTCCAATGGCGTCCAGCTTATGCTGGATGAATCTCTTCATACGATCCGGGACGCAGCCAGGATCTGTAAAGCAGAAGCCGCAGACATTATGAACATCAAACTCATGAAGTGCGGCGGACTCTACCGCGCTTCCCAGATCAACGCCGTTGGAGAAAGCTTTGGCGTTCCCTGTATGGTAGGCTGTATGATCGAAACAAAGATCTCCATTACCGCAGGTCTGAGTCTGGTAGCCGCCAAGAAAAATATTACGGAATCCGACTGTGATACTTTCTTGTTCTACAAAGACGGAGATACCGGAATGCCGGGCGGTTTCCAGATGCAAAACGACCGATTCTTCCTTCTGGACCGCCCGGGACTTGGACTGGACATCTCCTTTTAGCCTAATGGGAAGAAAGTCTTACTCCAGCCCGTTGTAAGCCTCATCGTCCACCGGTTCGCACCACTCGTTCCCGGTCTCCTCGCCGGGCACTTCTACTGCAATGTGGGAAAACCAGCTGTCCTTTTTGGCTCCGTGCCAGTGCTTCACCTCCGCCGGAATGGTGATGACCGTGCCGGGCGTCAGGCTGACGGCAGGTTTTCCCTCCTCCTGATACCAGCCCTCGCCGGCGGTACAGATAAGAAGCTGTCCGCCGCCGCTTTTGGCGTGGTGGATATGCCAGTTGTTGCGGCACCCCGGCTCAAAGGTGACATTTGCCAGAAATACCGGGCATTTTTTCGCCTCTGTCAGGGGATTCAGATAGGAATTCCCCACAAAATACTGAGCATAGGCCGTGTTGGCGCTGCCAAGACCAAATACATTTTCTTTGCTAAATTGTTCTTGATCATTGATACGCATCGTTTTTCTCCTTTTCAATCTTATTCCATTTCCAACAATTCCCTGCACCCGTTCAGCGCATTGAACAAACGGGGAAGCCCCATATATCCGCTGGCATGGACCAAAGCGCAGACCACTTCTTCCCGGCTGTTGCCAGCCTTCAGCGCTCCTTTTACATGACTTCTTAACTGCACTTCCGCGCCGCCCAGAGCCGCCAGCAACACTACCGTGAGCAGCTCTCGGGTCTTGCCGTCGAGGCCGGCGCGAGTCTGAAAGTCCCCGAAGCTCAGCTCAGTCAAGAAGCGGGGCACTGCCTGGGCAAACTCGCCGGGCAGCCAGGTATAACGGTCCGCGATCTCTGTTCCATAGAGAGGCTCCTGGATCTTTAATCCTTTCTGATAGCGCTCCTCATCGTTTTCGCCAGTCAAAGTCTTCTGGGACGGCAGGGGCAGTTCAATTCCATTCTCCGTAAACACTTCATTCATGGCGCCAATAGCATTGAGTGTCTTTGGAAAACCGATAAAGGGCGCACACTGGTAAACTGCCTCCCGGATCTCCACCGGTGTGCAACCGGCGTTGAGGCTGGCCTGCACATGGGCTTTGATCTGGGGCAGGGCGCTAATCGTAGTCAGCACGGTAACCGTGACCAGCTCCCTCATGCGGTTGTCCAGACTGCCTGTATAGCAGACATCTCCAAAAATGTAACCCTGCAGGATCTGCATGAATTCGCCGTCCGTTCCTTCATCCCCGGCAGCATGGCTGTGAAACAGCTCCTGCATTTTCTGTTCTGTTTTTTCTTTTCGATTCATGATTTACCTCTTTTTTTATTCATTATCCCCCGTCTTCTGTATCCTGTCTAATACCTGTCCGCTATGAAAAACCATACGTTTTCCGTATATTAAAAAAAGCCATGGCACCAGCGCTTTCACTGATACCATGACCATTTCTAATATTCCTGAATTGTCTGTACGAAAAGGGACGTCGCCTGGGAAAACAGATGGTTCTTTTTCCACAGGATCACACTCCTTGTTGTGTGCTCCGGCAAGATCTTACGAAAACAAAGATTGGGATCCGCATGTATGGACAATGCGCCGTCCAGACAGACTGCGCAGCCCATCCCGGCCTCTACCAGCAATGCGGCGTTGGAAAGAAGATTGTAAAAAGCCGGGATGTTCAGGTGCCTTTCCTCGCACTGCATCCAGTGAAGAACTTCCTCTTTTGCATTCTCTCTTCCCGGCATGATCAGCGGATACTGCCGGATCTCCTCCACGGTTAAGGTTTCCTTTTCCGCAAGTTCATGATCCTTTCTTAAAAGAAGTCCCCAGGTCTCTTTCTGGGGAAGCCTTACATATTCAAATTTTGCAGTATCAATGGGCTCCAGAACAAGTCCCAGGTCAAGAAGCCCTCGTTCCAGCATTTCTTTGATGTTGTCCGCCATTCCATTATAGAGATCAAACTGGACATCCGGATATCTCTCCCGGAATTCTTTCATGTAACGGGCTAATGCACGGCAGCCTACCGCTTCTGAAGCGCCGATCCGGATGGTACCGCAGACCACATCTTTTTTATCTTTAAAGGTATGTTCCAGCTTGTCTGAGAGCTCTACGATCATTTCCGCCTGCTGTTTAAACAGAAATCCTTCGTCTGTTAAAGTCACGGAACGTTTCCCCCGGATCAGGAGCGCCGTTCCCAGTTCGTCTTCCAACTCTATCAGCTGGCGGCTTAAGGTGGGCTGGGTAACATGAAGGATATCCGCAGCCCGTGTAATATTTCCTTCATCCGCTACCGTCAGAAAATATTTCAGCACACGCAATTCCATATCCATCACCTCCCATCACAGCTTTTTGTATTTCCCCATCAAGTTCTTGAATGATTACAGATCTATTTTTGGTGCATAATCCGCAGCAACATTTTCTTCCACATCATCCTCCGTAGAATACTCCTGCACTGGCGTCCGGCTCATAGAAAACTGGGATAAATACTCAATCCGCTGCTTAACCGATCCTTTAATCGCACGAATACGGATTTCATCCACATAATCCTCTGTTCCTTCTGCGGTCAGTACACTCTCAATCAATCTGTCCACATCCTTCAGCCGGTCAAAATCAATCCAGCTAAAATCAGACACCAGCTTTAACTGCTCCGCATGGTGATTTTTAAAAGGCTTGCAGACTATATCTTTCTCTGAGCGTATCTGCATGGGCGTCTTATCGTAGCCCAGTGAGGAACCACTGTCATAAATTGGGGCGAAACCAATCCATTTCAAGGTTTCCGCCTCCCGCAGCATACCAAAATTGTTAAAATGCCGATCTTCATTGGCGATAATAAAATCCAGCACGATCATACGGTCAAGGAAGGGAACGGCATCCTGGATACCAAGCCTTTCACAGCAGTTGACAAAATGCTGATACACCGAGACGCTGTTACTCTTTTTCTGCGTTTTGAGGATACGCCATGCCGGAACCAGTTCCGTATCCCTTGTGATAAAATCTTCGCACACACTGTAAGGCGCGCCTTTGTTCCAGGTGACTTTATACGGCACATAAGGAATTCCCAGGCGCTCCATGATCCCGGCAGCGATCACCTCATTAAAGGGCTGCTGTCGGAATGGGTTGCTGCCGCCTTTTACCAGGCACCGTTTCCCGTCTATGATCTTCCAGCGTTTTTTCAGATTACCGTCTGAAGTATTATCCGGAGATGAAAAATCTAAAGCATCCGTTTTCTTTTCCGCTCCGAACAGGACGTCGCCAATATCGTCTGAAAAACCATTGTCAAAAAAGTTGATGGCGTCCCATGTCAGGCCGGAACCTTTCGGACAGATCCAATACTGATCCGACAGACTCAGTCCATAACAACGTACCAGAAGCAATTTTGTGCTGGTTATCTCCAATGTTTCCAGAGCCTCCCGGATACCAGACCGGCTGGCCGGGATAGACCGGTCTGTCCACCACTCATTTAACGCCGTCCGGTCAGCAACACCCTTTTTTACTGGGATCCCCACAGGAAAATGCTCTGGCGCATAGACCATGCCAATCTTTTGTATGAAACCAGTAGCGTCATCCAGTTCTAACTCCGCTACAGCGATTCGTTTATGCATTAAGATACACTTCAAACTACTCACCCCGCCTTCTGACCATTGATGATAATAGATGGATTATACCCTTTTTTAACCCCTTCTGTCAATGAAACGGTATATACAACCGGGGACGTGGTATTTCTGAAAATACCACGTCCCCGGTTTATCTCTCATTAACAGATCTTGTGGATCCATCCTTCCGGAGCCTCGATGTGCCCCATCTGGATCCCGGTTAATGTATCATACAGCTTCTTGGTGATCGGTCCCATCTCATCCATGCCGCTTGGGAAGCAGATCTCTTTTCCATGATCATTGATCTTCCCTACCGGAGAGATGACTGCTGCCGTTCCGCACAGACCGCACTCTGCGAAATCTTTTACTTCGTCAAAGTAGATCTCCCGCTCTTCTACTTCCAGTCCCAGGTACTTCTCAGCCACATACATCAGAGAACGTCTGGTGATGGAGGGAAGAATGGTGCTGGATTTGGGTGTTACCACCTTGTTGTCTTTGGTCACAAAGATGAAGTTGGCTCCGCCGGTCTCCTCCACCTTCGTACGGGTGGCCGCATCCAGGTACATATTCTCGTCGAATCCCTGTCTGTGGGCGTCCATGATGGCGTACAGGCTCATGGCGTAATTAAGGCCTGCCTTCACATGACCGGTGCCGTGAGGCGCTGCCCGGTCATAGTCGCTGACACGAATGGTGATAGGCTTTGCGCCGCCCTTGAAATAAGGTCCCACCGGTGTGGTAAATACACGGAACTGATACTCGTCCGCCGGCTTTACACCAATGATCGCATTGGAGCCAAACATAAAGGGTCGTACATACAGGGTCGCACCAGAACCATAAGGCGGTACATATGCCGCATTGGCTTCCACCGTCTTGTGGACTGCCTCCACAAACCGCTCCTCCGGGAAGGGCGGCATCTCCAGCCGCTTCGCTGTATTGGCCATCCGGGCGGCGTTCAGGTCCGGGCGGAACATCACGATACTTCCGTCCTCCGCCGTATAGGCTTTCAGCCCCTCAAAACAAGTCTGGGCGTATTGCAGGACGCAGGCGCATTCATTGATGACAACATTGGGGTCGGAGGTCATTGTCCCCTCATCCCAGGCGCCGTCCTTATAGTTGGAGACATACCTCTGATCCGTCTCCAGATAAGCAAAACCAAGATTCTGCCAGTCGATATTCTTCTTCTCCATCTCAATTCCTCCATTCCGTATGTAACTTCTGTCTATCTATGGATTATTATAGTACGCCTAAAATCAAAATTCAAGAGTGCGCTCGGTTTTTATCTCTCCATCATACTGATGGACTCGATCCCTACGCTTCCGCCCCGGACCACTTCAATGCTCTTGAACTCTTCCTTCATCAGCTTGATCACCGCGTCATTCTTGGTGGCTGTCTGGACAAACTCCAGCAACAGGCTGTCCTTGCCGTAGTCGATGACTTTCGCCTTGAAAGTCTCCGCGATCTGGAACAGCTCCACCTTATCCTCCGGCGTACATTTGCGCACCTTTACATAGAGGATCTCCTTCATCCGCACGAAGATATCGGTAAAATCGATCACCTTGATCACTTCCACCAGACGGTTCAGCTGCTTCTTGATCTGCTCAAAGGTCTCATCGTCGCTGACGGTGGCGATGGTCATCCGGGATACGGTTGGATCCTCCGTGGTTCCAACGGTAAGACTGTCCAGGTTATAGGACTTGCCGGAGAACAGTCCGGAGATCTTCGAGAGAACACCTACCTGGTTCTCTACATACAGGGATATCCAGCGTTTCTTCATTCCATTGCTCATGCTCTTCCTCTCCTCTCTCTAACAGTCCAGGATCATGTCTTCCAGTGTTCCGCCGGGTTCGATCATGGGATATACCAGATCCTCCGGATCGATCACGAACTCCAGGATATACGGGGTCTTTTCACTCTTCATGGCCTCCCGGAAGGCAGGCTCGATCTCCTCCACTTTGGTGATCCGGATCCCTTTGGCGCCGTAGCTCTCTGCCAGTTTTACAAAGTCCGGCGTATATTTGGGACATTCCACCTCGCCGCATCTGCCTCTGCAGGCTGCGCCTGACCTTAAGCAGGTCATGGAGTAGCGCTTGCCGTAGAACAGCTTCTGCCACTGCCGCACCATCCCAAGATTGCTGTTGTTAAAGATACAGGAGATGATGGGAAGTTCTTCCAGAACTGCTGTCGCCAGCTCCTGGATATTCATCTGCATTCCCCCGTCTCCGGAGATGGAGATCACCGGGGTATCCGGATGTCCGATCTTGGCTCCAATGGCTCCCGGCAGCCCGTATCCCATGGTCCCCAGTCCGCCGGACATGAAGAGACGCCGCTTCTCATTTACCTCCAGGAACTGGGCGGTAAACATCTGGTGCTGCCCTACGTCGGTAAGGACAATAGCCTCGTCAAACAGCCGGTTGATGGCGTCCAGCACATCTTTTGGCGTCATAATGGGACGGGGCTTCATGGTAAGCGGGTGCTTCTCCTTCCACTCCTTTATCTGGGCTCTCCACCCTTCCGTCTCACAGGGCGTCACATACTCCAGCATCTTAGTCACCGCTTCCTTGGCGTCCGCCACGATGGGCACGTCTACCTGCACGTTCTTGGAGATGGCCGCCGTGTCGATATCAATGTGCACGATCTGGGCATGAGGCGCGAAGGAATGGAGCTTCCCGGTGATCCGGTCATTAAACCTTGTTCCGATGGAGAACAGAAGGTCACATTCATTCACCGCCATATTGCAGGCATAAGCGCCGTGCATTCCCAGGTTGCCGATATAAAGCGGATGATCTGTGGGGATGGCCCCCCGGCCCATAACGGTGGTCACCACCGGGACGTTGGTCTTCTCCACCACCTCTGTGAATTCCGGCCAGGCATGGGCGATATTGACGCCGCCCCCCGCCAGGAACAGAGGCTTCTTCGCCTTGCTCAGCATCTTGATGGCCCGCTTCAGCTGGCCGATATGTACATGGGTGTTAGGCTTGTAGCCCCGGATATTTACGTCCGTGGGATACTCCCCGTCTCCCAGTTCCGCCATCACGTCCTTGGGCAGATCCACCAGCACCGGTCCAGGTCTTCCGGTGCGGGCGATATAGAAGGCCTCCTTCAGGATCCGTCCCAGGTCTTCTCTTCTTCTTACGGTAACTCCGTACTTGGTGATACTCCGGGTGATCCCTACGATATCTACTTCCTGGAAGGCGTCGTTTCCGATCAGATGGCGGGCCACCTGTCCGGTAAAGCACACCAGGGGCACGCTGTCATAATAGGCAGTGGCCAGCCCGGTCACCAGGTTGGTCGCTCCCGGTCCGCTGGTCACCAGACAGACCCCCACCTTGCCTGTGGATCTGGCATAGGCGTCCGCCTCATGGACCAGGGCGATCTCCTGCCGGGGCAGGATCACCTTGACCCGGTCCTGCCGGTACAGTTCGTCGCTGATATCAATGGTACAGGCCCCAGGATAGCCGAACACGGTATCCACGCCTTCTTCCCACAGCGCTTTCACCAACAATTTGTTTCCACTGATCTTCTTCATATACATACCTCCCTGTCAACACCTCTGCCAAAAAAATGCCCCAAGCCTTCTGGCTTAGGGCGAATCTGCATCCGTGTTACCACCTAACTTCAGAGAAATCTCTCTGCACTCTGCCGGCACGGGAAAACTTATGTCTTCCGATACCGTTCCCCTCTAACGCCGGGATATGCGTTGAAGTCTACTTAGGCCTGCCGCCTGTTCGGTCCACTGCTCGAGGGCTACTTCCATAAGTCTTTCACGAAGATTCCCACCGTCCATCTTCTCTCTGTGCTTGCAAGGCCTATGTACTCCTCCCTGTCATAGCATTTCTCTGATAAATTACATCTATTATAGTTGACCCCTGATTCCTTTGTCAACCATACATTCTTAATGGATTTCTTGATCTTTGTTACGATTCTTCCAGTACCCGTCTGCTGATCCCTTCCCAGGAAATGCCGCTTACATCCGCCTTCGTCCCCGTGCTGCTGTGGATACTCTCCTCCAGGGCTTTGGCCAGCCGCTCTTCGAAAGCCGGCAGGTCTTCCGCCACCGGTTCGTCAGTATTCTCCATCCTGGGCAGCGGCACATAGCGCACGTCCGCGCCCGGCGCATTGGCTCCCAGCCACTCCTGGATCCCCGGCAGGTCTGTCACTACCACCCGGTCGCCGCAGGCCAGGGCCTCGATCACCGTCAGGGGCAGGGCGTCGAAGAAGGACGGAAGGACAAAGATCTGGCACAGATTATAGACCTTCGCCAGCGCCTCCTGGGACAGCCTTCCCAGGAATTCCACCCGGTAGGGGCTCCCTTCTGCCAGCCGGCGGATCTCCTGATATTCCTCAACATTTCCCGCTCCTCCGGCCAGGTACAGCACCAGGTCTTCCCTCTCTTCCTTCAGATAGTCGAGGGACCGAAGAAGGCTCATGACCCCCTTTTTCTCCGCGATCTTCCCGGCAAAGACCATCCGGGTCACTCCATCCTTTGGCTTTTCGCCGCTGCTCTCAAAGATCTGGCTGTTATAGCCCACTCCTACCCGGCAAAGCTTCTCCGGATCCGCCTGATAGATCTCCAGCACTTTGTCGCCCTGGGCCTTCTGGGGCACGAAGATCCGGTCCAGCTTCCGGATCTGTCCGGCGATATAAGCCCGCTTAAGATCCGTCTTCTCCATCTGCCGGATATCCGTATTGTGGCAGAATCCGTAGATCCTGCGGTCCGGGAAATGTTCCCGCACCAGCGCGGTGAGAAGATAGAGATGGTGGCAGAGGATCAGATCCGGGTCAAGGGCTTCCACCGCCTCCGTTACCTTCTCAAGAAACGCTTTGCCAAATGCTTCTGTCATTTCTTCCGTCATATCACAGTACCGGGTGCTGGGATAGGGCATCTCATCCGACATTCCCGCGATGGGATAGGGAAGGGTTTCCGTCTGAAAATACACCGGGTAGAATCCCACTTCCGCCGGCAGGCTGATCTGGTCTTCCCGGTAGACTCCCGCCACCACCGCCTGAGAGTGGCCTTTTCTGGCGAATTCTTTCACAAGCTCCGTAAGATAGACCCCGCTTCCTGTACTGGATGGTTTCTGTGCTGTTATGCTTAAGATCCTCATGCTGTCCTCTCATACACCGCGAAGACATATTCCAGGTCAAAATACGTCTGTTCCTCGCTGACTTTTGTCATCTTCCACTGGGGATCCTGATCCAGATCCGGGAAATACACATCCGCGTCAAAGGCCCGGTCTACCTTGGTCACATAAGCCTTGTCGCATAAGGGCAGAAGTTCCCGGTAGATCTGGCCGCCGCCGATCACGAAGATCTCTTCCCCGGAATACTTCTTCAGCTCTTCTTTTAACTCCTCCATGGAGTGTACCACCACTGCGCCGGGGGCCTGATAACCCTGATCCCTGGTGAGCACAATATTCACCCGATTGGGCAGGGGCTTGCTCTCCGGGAAAGACTCCAGGGTCTTTCTGCCCATCACCACTACATGCCCGGTGGTCATGGAACGAAAATATTTCATATCCTGGGGGATCCGCACCAGCAGCTTGCTGCCAAGGCCGATAGCCCAGTTCTTGTCTACATTTACGATCAGATTCATAGTTCCTCCTTAGATGGCTACCGGAATATTCCGGATCTGCTCATGGGTCTCATAGTCAAGAAGCTTCACGTCCTCCGGCGTGAACTCATAGAAGTCCTTCACCTCCGGGTTCAGCCAGAATCTGGGCGCCGGCAGAGGCTCCCGCGCGATCAGTTCCTCGATCATGGGGATATGCCGGTCATAGATATGAGCGTCGGCGATCACATGGACGAACTCGCCCACTTCCATATCACACACCTGAGCCAG
Source organism: Massilistercora timonensis (assembly GCF_048354975.1). Lineage (NCBI taxonomy): Bacteria > Bacillati > Bacillota > Clostridia > Eubacteriales > Massilistercora > Massilistercora timonensis. Next base: position 14,468 of record NZ_DBGCJQ010000033.1, read on the forward strand.
CATGTGAAGGAGCACCGAATACTGACACACGTTCCAGTTATTGGCCGCCAGCACGTCGTTGGAACGCTGGTTCAGGATCCCGTTCAGGGTCAGCTTCTCACTGCCCGGCCGCTTTGTCACATTGAAGGTCATGCTGTAGGCGCAAGGATAGAGATTCATCTCATGAAGGTCCTGGTGCACATACAGGTTGGTCATGATCCGCCGGCTGTAAGGATTATTCTTCAGATCATAGATCACCCGGTCCACCTGGTCGAACATCCCTTCTTTATACTGGTGCTTCACACCCATCTGATACCCGTAGGCCTTGCCGATGGAGCCGTCCTCATCCGCCCAGCTGTCCCAGATGTGGGAGTGGAGCTCATGGATGTTGTTGGACTTCTTCTGCCAGATCCACAGAAGCTCGTCGGTACAGCTTTTGATAGCCGTCCGACGAAGAGTCAGGGCCGGGAATTCCTTTGACAGGTCATAGCGGTTCACCACCCCGAACTTCTTCACCGTATAGGCCGGCGTCCCGTCCTCCCAGACCGGGCGGACCTTCTCGCCTCTGGTATCTGTCCCGTTATCTATGATGTCTCTGCACATATGGATAAAAACACGATCCGCATAACTCATAATCTATACCTCCGTATATTATCACTTTCCCTATTGTACCATGGATCCGGGCAAAAAAAAAGAATCCGGATGCATCTTCCGACTGCACCCGGATTCTTTTTCCCGCTCCTTAACAGCAACATTCCTTCAGTACGCTGTCCAGGGCGCTGGCGCTGCTGCTGTGGGCCCGCTCCACAGGGATATTATAGCGCTGCGCTTCCCGGAGGGCGCAGTGGACCATCTTGTGGGCCACCGTAGAAGTAAACAAGATGATCAGATCCGGCTGTCCGATCTGGGTCTTCAGGTTCCCTGACATCCGGGTAAATACCTTCGCCTTGCAGCGATAGCGCTTACAGATCTCTTTGTACTGCTGTTCCATCCGCTCATTTCCACCTATGATCACCACACTCATGATCCGATCCTCCTGTCTTTTTATTGTATTTTGATTATGATTATCATTTGCATTTAAATAATACCATATACACAACCAAAATGCAAGAAAAAACCGAGCCTTTTATGGCTCGGTTATGTTGTACAGCACCTTGTCCAGCAATCGTTCCAGGGCTGCGGTCTCCTTCTTGGTAAGCCCCAGGGTCAGCATCTTATCCAGCTTCTTTCTGTCCATCTCCATCCTTCTCTGGATATCATAGGCCTTCTCCGTGGGATAGATATTCTTGCACCGCTTATCCCTGGCGCTTGGCACCGAGAGGATGAACCCCTTCTCGTCCAGGCGCTTGAGGAGGCCGGTCACCGTGGGGTTCCGCAGGTTCAGTGCTTTCTCGATATCCCTCTGGGTCACCTCTTCTTTGCTCCCGCTCAGGAGATAATCCAGCACCTCGCACTGGGAAGCGGTGATCCCGATATTCTTCAGCTGCCTGTTGAATTCCTTCTCATATCCGTTGTTGATCTGCTTGATCCGAAATCCAATAGTCCTGCGTTTCTGCATCTTATGCTCTCCTTATCCGATGGTCTTGCGGATCCCTTCCAGAACTCCCGTCTTGCCAAGAAGCTTTGCCACGGTGTAGAACAGGATCACATCGATGGGAAACATCAGCGCCTGCTTCAGGGCTCTGGCCGGGAACAGCACCATAAAGGCATCCCCGTAGAGCACGGTCATCCAGTACGTGTTGAGCAGAAGATTGATGAACACCGTCACCAGCCCGTTGGCCAGGATCACCCGTCCCAGGCTTAAGGGCTTCCGGTAGAGGATCACGCCGTAGATCACACTGCCCGCCATGGCGCTCAAGGTAAGCCCCGGGAAAAAAGCTCCGATGGGCTTCATGATATAGGAAATGATATCCGCAAGGCCGGCCACCGCGCACCCGGCCACCGGGCCGAACAGCATGGCCGTCAGTTCTTTTGCCAGCGGGTCGAATCCGATCCGCAGATACTCCGTGATCTGCAGCCGGTAGAACCCAAGCACCACCGTGATGGCCAGCAGCATGGAGACTGCGGCCAGGTTCCTAAGATCCTTCAAATCCTGAAAGGACTGTGTAAATGATGTTTTCCATCGTTTCATAAAAAATACCTCCTTCGCAGTAGTCCTTAAAGCTACGCATAAGCAGGTAGTTTTTATCTGTCTATGTGTAGCAGCGGGATGCGGAACGTATACCGCGGAAGGCTTCTTCTGAGCCCTTCCTTCGTCCGCGCGGCAACTCCCCGTCCCCGCGGCACTTAACGCACACATTCCTACTCTGCTTTCTTTATTTTGTTCATTCTAGCATATCCGGCCGGAAAAGACAATCACTTTCCATACTGCCGGATCACGCTGCTGATCTCCCGCACCGTCTCCAGTTCTTCCAGATGGCGCAGGGCATCCTGCATATGGAATTCCTTCACTGCCTCTGTCACGATGACCAGCTCTGCCGAGCCTTTTGCCACGATCTTCTGTACCACCTGGGAGATACTCACCTTATGGCTGCCAAAGATACTGGCGATCCCGGCCAGGACTCCCGGCTTGTTTTCCACCTGCATCCGGACAAAAAACAGATTCTTCATCTGCTCAAAGGGCTTCACCGGCGTATCCCGGTAGCAGGTACAGTTGATCCGTCCGGTACAGTGATACCCAAGATTCCTTACCACATCGATCACATCCCCCATGACCGCGCTGGCTGTGGGAAGCTGTCCTGCTCCCCGCCCGTAGAACATGGCGTCATCCACCGCGTCTCCGTGGACAAAGATGGCGTTGAAAGAATCCCGCACCGAGGCCAGCGGATGATGCTGGGGAAGCAGCATGGGGTACACCGCCGTCTCAATGCCTTCCGGCGTATTCCTGGCGATCCCCAGAAGCTTGATCACACAGCCCAGTTCCCTGGCATAGGCAATATCCCTGGCTGTGATCCGGGTGATCCCTTCTGTATATACGTCCGAGAAGCCGATCCGGGAATGAAAGGCGATGGAAGCAAGGATGGCGATCTTGCGCCCTGCATCCAGTCCCTCCACATCCGCCGTGGGGTCTGCCTCCGCATAGCCAAGCTCCGTCGCCTGGGCAAGAGCCTCGTCAAAATCCATCCCTTCTTCAAACATTTTCGTCAGGATGTAATTGGTGGTCCCATTGACGATGCCCATCACCTCATCTATCTCATTGACAGCCAGGCACTGCTTCATAGGCCGGATGATGGGGATCCCGCCGCCCACTGCCGCCTCAAAGAGGAAATCCACTCCCTTTTCCGCCGCCGTATCCAGAAGCTCTCCGCCGTACTCCGCCACCAGATCCTTGTTGGCAGTCACCACGTTCTTCCCTGCCTTCAAGGCTTCCAGGATCATGGTACGTGCCGGCTCAATGCCGCCCATCAGCTCGATCACGATCTGGATCTCTTCATTGTTGATGATATCTTCCCAGCGGTCTGTCAGAAGCGTTCTGTCCACACCTTCCCGCTCCTTGCCAAGGTTATGGACCAGGATCGCAGCGATCTCAATGGAAGCTCCCGCCTTGCTGCTCATCTCCTCTTGCTGCCTTTCGATCAGTTTATAGACTCCGCTCCCTATGGTCCCCAGACCGAGAAGGGCTACTTTTACCGTATCTGCCATCGCTCATCCCTCCGTTTTCCTGTCCCTGTTTTCAGGTATTCATTGTACCACATCCGACTTGGGTCAGGCAATCTGAGAAAAAAGATAATTTTCTGGTTGACAAATCATTTCCCGTATAGTATAGTATCTATTGTGCTGAGGAGCACAAGACAAATAAATGCGACAGTGGCTCAGTTGGTAGAGTACGACCTTGCCAAGGTCGGGGTCGCGGGTTCGAGCCCCGTCTGTCGCTCTTAAGAAGCCCGGAAGAATATCTTCCGGGTTTTTTGTATGCCAAAAATAAATCTCCGCAGGAACATCATCCTGCGGAGATTCTTTTTCTTTTTCTTCTATTCTTCTTCCTCTTCTGCCACCACAGCGATCCCCAGCTCGTCAAGCTGCTCCTTCGTTACTCTGGCCGGAGCCTCGGTCATAAGGTCGGAGGCGTCTTTCACCTTGGGGAATGCGATCACGTCCCTTATGCTGTCTTCTTTCGCCATCAGCATCACCAGACGGTCCAGTCCGTAGGCCAGCCCTGCGTGAGGCGGCACTCCGTACTTGAATGCAGTCAGAAGGAACCCGAACTGAGCCTGGGCCTGTTCTTCTGTGAAGCCCAGTACCTCAAACATCTTGCTCTGGATCTCCGGGTTGAAGATCCGGACGCTTCCGCCGCCGATCTCATTTCCGTTAAGCACGATGTCGTAAGCCTTGGCCCGCACCCGCCCCGGATCGCTGTCGATATACGCAAGGTCCTCCTCCATGGGCATGGTGAAAGGATGATGCATAGCCGTAAACCGGTTCTGCTCTTCGCTCCACTCCAGCAGCGGGAACTCGGTGATCCACAGGAACTTGTACTCGTTCTTGTCCAGAAGCTCCATCTGACGGGCCAGCTCCAACCGGAGGGCGCCCAGGGAATCCCAGACTACCTTATTCTTGTCTGCCGCAAAGAGGAGCAGGTCTCCTGCCTCTCCCCCCATAGCCTCTATAAGGGCGGACATCTCTTCCTCTTTCATGAACTTGGCGAAGGAAGACTTCACCGTACCGTCCTCCTGAATGGCAATGTAAGCCAGTCCTTTCGCGCCGTAGTCCTTTACAAAGCTTACCAGCTTGTCGATCTTTTTCCTTGGCATACCGCCCTGTCCCTTGGCGTTGATTCCCCGGACCGTGCCGCCATTCTCGATGGCTCCTTTGAATACGGCAAACTCACAGTCTCTCACCACATCTGTCACATTGGTGAGCTCCATGCCAAACCGGATATCCGGCTTGTCTGAGCCGAACCGGTCCATGGCCTCCTGCCAGGTCATCCGTGGAATGGGCAGGGACACGGTAATCCCCAGCACTTTTTCAAAAAGATAAGCCAGCAGGCGTTCATTTACATCAATCACATCGTCCACGTCCACAAAGGACAGCTCCATGTCGATCTGGGTAAACTCCGGCTGCCGGTCCGCCCGCAGGTCTTCATCCCGGAAGCATTTGGCCAGCTGGAAGTACCGGTCGCACCCGGAACACATGAGAAGCTGCTTGAAGATCTGAGGCGACTGAGGAAGGGCATAGAAACTTCCCTGGTGGATCCGGCTGGGCACCAGATAATCTCTGGCTCCCTCCGGGGTGCTGCCGATCAGCACCGGCGTCTCGATCTCCAGAAAGCCTTCTTCCGCCAGGAACTGACGGGTCAGGGTTGCCACCTGGCTTCTCATCAGCAGGTTCTTCTGCAGATCTGGTCTGCGAAGGTCCAGATAACGGTATTTCAGACGGACCTCTTCCTTGGTCTTGGAATTCTCTTCGATAGGGAAGGGAGGCGTCTCCGATTCGGAAAGGATCCGCAGTTCCTCCGGGATTACTTCGATCTCCCCTGTCTTCAGATTCTCATTGACCGCGCCGGACCGCTTTTCCACGGTTCCCACCACAGCCACTACATATTCAGACCGCAGGCGGGCCGCCTTCTCGATAAGAGCCGGGTCCGTCTTTCCTTCTTCACATACCACCTGGATGATGCCGGACCGGTCCCGTACATCGGTGAACACCAGTCCTCCTTTATTCCGGTTCTTCTGGACCCACCCCATAATGGTCACTGTCTTTCCGATATCCCCGGCGGAAAGCTCCCCGCACCGGTGTGTCCGTTTTAATCCCTGCATTGATTCTGCCATGTCTTTATCCCTCTCTTCTCTGTTCTCTCACACATCCTGCCTACAGCCGCTCTACACTGTCCGGATAACAGTCGGTGATCTCCTCATATCCCTCCTGGGAAAGCTGCTCTTTCTGGAACTTCTTATTCTTCTTCATATTGGCGATCAGCACCTGGCAACCGCTCTCCCGCTCTTCCTTCGCCCGCTTAAGCACCGTAAGAAGCGCCTGGGCAGGAAGGTTCTTGTCCAGAAGATAAGCTTTCTTCTCCCGGCGGTCCGGTACCTGGTATCCCTGCTCCAGAAGCAGCATGACGATCCGCTCAAACCCGATGGAGAATCCACAGGCCGGGGTGTCCTGGCCGGTGAATTTCCCGATCATCTTATCGTAGCGGCCGCCGCCTGCCACAGACCCTCCGAAGTCGTCCATCACTACCTCGAAGATCGTCCCCGTATAATATGACTGCCCCCGCACCAGCGTAGGGGTGAATTTCAGGCGGAACTCACATTCTTTGGCCGCCTCCACGCAGGACATGATGTGCTCCATCCGCTCCGCCGTTTCTTTAGGAAGACATTCTCCCAGCTTGTCCTTTAAGTATCTTACGCCAGTGATATCTTCCTCCACCTGGGCAAAAAGACCCAGATAAGTATCCACCTGGTCCGCCGAATATCCCAGATCCTTCAGTTCCTGGGCAACACCCTCCTGTCCGATCTTGTCCATCTTGTCAAGGCTTATGAAGACTTCGTCGTAGTCTTCCTCCTTAAAACCACTGTACGCCGCCATGGCCCGCAGGATCTCCCGGTCATTGATGCACACGGTAAAATTCCGGAAATCCAGTTTGCCCAGCATAGCCGTGGTGGCCAGGATCAGTTCGATCTCCGCCAGAGGTCCTGCCTCTCCCAGGATGTCGATATCACACTGGGTGAACTGGCGGAACCGGCCTCTCTGAGGGCGGTCTGCCCGCCATACGCTGCCGATCTGCATGGCTTTGAAAGGAGACGGCAGCTCATTGGCATGCCCTGCGTAATACCGGGCCAGAGGCACCGTCAGGTCATAACGCAGCCCGGAATCCGCCAGGTCGTTCTCTTCTTTTGCCTCCTGGATCTTCAGCTTCTCCCCCCGCTTCATGATCTTGAAGATCAGCTTCTCATTATCTCCCCCCTGCTTGCTGCACAGATTCTCGATGTGCTCCACGCAGGGCGTCTCCATAGACTGGAATCCATAGGTTTTATAAGTATCTTTGATCAGCCCGATCACATAATCCCGGATCTCCATCTCCTCCGGCAGGATATCCTTCATCCCGGTAACCGGCTTCTTCTTTAATGTCATAGCCATTCTCCTTTTCGCTCGATCATCTCGTCCACCCGCCTTACATACGCGTCGATAGCCTTCACATTCTCCTGCCGGATCAGGTTGGTCTTCTTGCCCCGTCCCTCCGGACTTGGAACTGGCTCTTTTAGCACTATCTTAGTGGAAGCCCCTGCTCCCGCGGCGATGATGGACTGCTTCTCTTCCATAATAAGTATATTGTATATTCCCGCTTTGTCAACCTTTGCATAGCCTGTGTTCTCAAAATTCCCGGCAATATTCTTCTGCCGGTACAGATAATAGGGGGACATTCCCATCTCCCGGGCTGTCTCTGCCGCCAGATCCAGCATGTCCCCGATCTCTTCCCCGCCGGGGATATACCCTTCCTGTCCCATCCTGGCCGCCCGCTTCACTGCCAGAGAATGGACCGTCAGGCTGTCCGGATCAAGAGCGCGGATCTTCTCAAGGGTATCCTTCATATCCCCGGTCTTCTCTCCCGGCAGTCCGGCGATCAGATCCATGTTGATATTGTCAAAGCCTTCCTCCCTGGCCATCTGAAATGCAGACAGCACCTCTTCCACGCTGTGCCGTCTTCCGATAAGATCCAGGGTCCTCTGCTGCATGCTCTGAGGGTTGATGGAGATCCTGGTCACTTCGTGGCTTCTAAGGACTTTAAGCTTCTCCCGGTCAATACTGTCCGGGCGTCCGGCCTCCACCGTATATTCCAGCAGATGCTCCCTGGAGAACAGCTCGTCCACCCAACCAAGCAGCCGGTCCAGCTGTCCGGCGTCAAGACTGGTGGGGGTGCCCCCTCCAAAATAAATGGTGTTAAGCTTTTTCTCCCTGCAGGCCCGGCTGATCCATTCCAGCTCCTTATAAAGGGCCGCAAGGTAAGGCTCCACGTAACCGCCCCACTGTTCCAGCGATCCGGAGCTGAAAGAACAATAGGTACAGACAGACGGGCAAAACGGGATCCCCACATAAAGGCTGTACCCATCCTGGTAATCCAGCCGCTCAAGGAGGGCCTGTTCCCGCCCTGCGATCTCATAGGCCAGCCTCGCCTTCCTGGGGCTTATCAGATAGGTTTCTTCAAACCAGGTGAGGAAGGCTTCTTCCTCCATTCCCTCTTCCCGCTTCCCCATGGCGATCTTGGTAGGCCGCACACCGGTCAGGATCCCCCAGGCAAGACTTCGCCCGGTCTCTCTTGCCAGCGCCTGATAGAGTTTCCGGTCCATCCGCCGCTTGCGGATGCTCCGCTCTTCTTTTTCCCCCGGTTCTTCATCAAGGGCAAGGGTCTTCCCGGAAGGAAGATAAAGGACAACATAATGAGAGGCTTTTTCCTCCGCCGAAGCCTCAACCGGCTCCGATGGGTAAAAAGCCTTTCCCATATGATATGCGTTATAGACATAAGTTTCTTCCTGACAAAGGATCTTCAGCATATATGCCCCCTACAGAAATGGATTATATTTGCGCTCATGGCCGATGGTGGTCTCCCCCATATGTCCGGGATACACCACCGTATCGTCCGGAAGGGGCAGAAGCTTCTCCCGGATGGAACGGATCAGATCAGAAGTACTGCTGTTGACAAAATCCGTCCTTCCCACCGAATTCTGGAACAGGGTATCCCCGCTGAACAGCACATGTTCCGACGCCACGTAATAGCAGCAGCCGCCCCGGGTATGCCCCGGCGTATGGAATACCTGGAAATCATAGCCGGCCAGCGAAAGGACCTCTCCGTCTCTTACGCTCCGGGCCCCGGAAAATGTATAACCCGCCGTATAAATAGCGGACTGATTCAGCTGCGTGTCCATCAGGATCTCCTGATCCTCCTCCTCCACATAGACCGGCACCTGCCACAGCTTCAGAAGCGTATCCAGCCCCAGGATATGATCAAAATGCCCATGGGTCAGAAGCACTGCCTGGATCTCCAGGTTCTCCCGCTCCACCGTCTCAGTCAGCGCCCTTGGCACTGCCGCCGGATCTATGATCACCGCCTGGCGGGTCTCTTCATTGCTCACCAGATAACAGTTGGTGCTGATGATTCCTGTCACAAATTTCTCAATCTTCATTGCATGTCTCCTTTAACCGGTAGTCCTGGTAATATCGATCACGCCTTCCAGCTGCCGCAGCTTCTTCACGATCCTTGCCAGCTCCTCCTTGTCATGGACGATAAAGCCGGTCTCGATGGTGGCGGTTCCCTGCTTGCTGGTGCGCACATTCATGGATTTTACATCCACCTCCGCCTCGGTAAAGATACGGGACATCTCCATGAGAAGCCCCTGGCGGTCGTGGGCGTACATCTTGATCTCCGACAGATACTGGCCGCCGGACTCTTCTGTTACTTCGCTCTCCCACTCGGCGTCAATAAGCCTTGCCCGCTCCGCCTCGGTAAGATGGAGCATGTTCACGCAGTCGGTCCGGTGGATGGAAAGTCCTCTTCCTCTGGTGACAAAGCCTACGATCTCATCGCCGGGCACCGGATTACAGCACCGGGAGAACCGCACTGCCATATCGTCGATGCCTTTCACCACGATACCGCTCTTGGACTTGGCGATGTGGACCTTGTTCTTGGCCGCCTCTGCCACCCGCTCCAGAACCACCTCGTCGGTGATCTCCTGCTTATGCTCCTTGCCATACTCTTCCACCAGACGGTTGACCACCTGGCCTTCCTTTAAGCCGCCGTGTCCCACTGCCGCCAGGACCGATTCCCAGTCCCGGAACCCGTATTTCTTCTGGACCACTTCTTCGTATTTATTCTGAAGGATATCCGGGCCGTTGATTCCCTTGGCTTTGCAGTAGGCGTTGATCAGTTCTTTTCCCTTGACGATATTGCTCTCTTTGAATTCCTTTTTAAACCACTGGTTGATCTTATTCTTGGCCTGGGTGCTCTTCACGATATTCAGCCAGTCCCGGCTGGGGCCTCTGGAATTCTGGGAAGTCAGGATCTCAATACGGTCTCCGTTCTGGATCTTGTAATCAATGTTCACCAGCTTGCCGTTGACCCTGGCTCCCACCATCTTATTGCCCACCGCGCTGTGGATGGCATAGGCAAAGTCAATGGGCGTAGAGCCGTTGGGCAGGTTCTTCACATCCCCCTGGGGCGTGAAACAGTAGACGTCCTCGGCAAACAGGTCCAGGTCGCCCTTGATCAGGCTTAAGAATTCCCGGTTGTCCGACATGTCTCTCTGCCACTCCAGGATTTGCCGCAGCCAGCTTAACTTCTCCTCCTCCTGGGCCTCCACGCTCTTCTTGCCGTCGTTGGACTCTTTGTATTTCCAGTGGGCGGCGATACCATATTCCGCCGTCTTGTGCATCTCCTGAGTCCGGATCTGGATCTCAAAGGGCTGCCCCACAGAACTCATCAGCGTAGTGTGCAGAGACTGATACATATTGGGCTTCGGCATGGCGATATAATCCTTGAACCTCCCCGGGATGGGGGTGTAGAGCTCATGGATCACACCCAGGGCCGCGTAGCAGTCCTTCACCGAATCCACAATGATCCGCACGGCGAACAGATCGTAGATCTGGTCCACCGTCTTGTCCTGGTTTACCATCTTCCGGTAGATGCTGAAGAAATGTTTCACACGCCCGTTGACCTCCGCCTTGATATTGGCGTTCTTCATATGGGCGGAAACTTCTTTTACAATCTGTTCTACAAATTCCTCCCGCTCCGTCTTCCTGGCATTGATCTGACGGACCAGATCAAAGAAGACTTCCGGCTGGGAGTATTTCAGCGCCAGGTCGTCCAGTTCTGTTTTGATCTTGGAGATACCAAGCCGCTGGGCGATGGGCGCGTAGATGTCCATGGTTTCTTTTGCTTTTTCCTTCTGCTTCTCCGGCGTCATAAACTGGAGGGTCCGCATATTGTGCAGCCGGTCCGCCAGCTTGATGATGATGACCCGGATATCCTTGGCCATGGCCAGGAACATTTTCCGCAGGTTCTCCGCCTGCACTTCCAGTTTGTCGGAAGAATAGGACAGCCGTCCCAGTTTGGTGACGCCGTCCACCAGAAGAGATACCTCTTCCCCGAACATTTCCCGGATCTCGTCCTCGCTCACCTTGGTGTCCTCCACCACATCGTGGAGGAGTCCCGCCGCGATGGTCTCCTTATCCATCTCCAGATCCGCCAGGATAATGGCCACCCACAGAGGATGGATGATGTAAGGCTCCCCGGATTTGCGGCACTGGTCGCCGTGGGCTTTCTTCGCCGTCTCATAGGCCTTCCGGATCATGCTCACGTCCGTGGAAGGATGGTACTTACGGATACGGGCAATTAACATGTCAAAAAGCTGGTCCGGATCTTCGTAATCGCCCGGCGCCTTGACTGCGTGCCCGTCTACGATCTCAAGCCCTGCTGACATGTCTTTCATTACGGATTCCGGCGCGATGCGGTCATCCAGAGATTCATAGGTTGTTACTCTCTCTGACATCTTAATGCCTCCTTTCTTCCGTCGGGCGCTTCCGCCCCCCTTCCGGCAGTCTATTTCCCGGGATAGATGATCACCGAGTCCACGTCGTATCCCTGCAGCCGTTTCCTACCTTCCAGTCCTGCAAGTTCCATCAGGAATACGGTCTTCACCACTTTGCCCCCAAGGCCCTCGATCAGCTTGATCATGGCCTCGTTTGTGCCGCCGGTAGCGATCAGGTCGTCAATGATCACCACCCGCTGGCCAGGCTTCACCGAATCCCGGTGCATCTCCAGCTCCGCGGTGCCGTACTCCAGATCATACTGGATAGAAACCGTCTCACAGGGAAGCTTTCCCTTCTTACGGATGGGGATAAAAGGTTTGTGCAGGTTGTAGGCGATGGGAACGCCGAAAATAAATCCCCGGGATTCCGGTCCTACCACCAGGTCAAAATCTACTCCCTCAAGCTTCTTCTGCAGCAGATCAATGGCCAGATGCAGCCCCTCCGCATCCTGCAGCACACTGGTCACGTCCCGGAAAATGATGCCCGGCTCCGGGAAATCCGGGATACTTCTTACGTACTCCTCGATTGATTTCATATGATCCTCTCCCATGCTGATTTATCTCATACTTTATTAGTATAACATTCCTGCCGCCTACTGGCAATGGGTGATCACGATCTGAAGGCTTCTCCTTCCCATATATTCGTTGATCCCCGGGTAGAAGGTGACGGACATCCGCCCGTCCTCCTTTTGCTCCAGCACCTTCCGGAATTCTTCCGGATCGCCAAAATACAGGGCTTCCATCCGGGTCCCCCCAAGGTCTTCCGCCTGCATTTTCAATACCTTCCGGTTCCTTCCCAGGATCTGCAGGTTCAAAGGCCTCACCCCCCGGGCGGCAAAAACCGGCTTGGTATTGCCCTTGCCAAAGGGCTCCAGAAGCTCCAGTTCCTTCACAAACGCCTCGGTAATACAGGCAAAGGGAAGTTCCATGTCAATGACCACCTTTTCTCCCAGATCTTCCTTCCCAAGCCCACAGGTCTCATTCAGCTTCCGGCGCAAAGAAGGGATATTCTCCCGCTCGAGAGACAGGCCCGCCGCCAGCTTATGGCCGCCAAACCGGATAAGAAGCGGAGCGCAGCGATTCAGCCCCTCATACACGTGATAGGCCTCGATGGAACGGCCGCTTCCTTTTACTTCCCGCTCCCCGTCCGTCAGCACCAGCGCCGGGCGTCCGTACCGCTCCCGCAGCCGGCCTGCCACGATGCCTGCCAGGCTCTCATGGCACTCCGGGAGATATACCACCAGCACCTTATCCTCCTTCAGAGGACCGCCCTCAATCTGGCGGCAGGCTTCCTCCACCGCCTTCTCCGTCATCTCCTTGCGGCTGTCGTTGAGGGCCTTTAAGTCTCCTGCCAGCACCGCCGCTTCCTTCCGGCTTCCTGCCCGCAGGAGCGCCAGGGAACGCTTGGCCGTGTCCAGCCGGCCTCCTGCGTTCAGGCAGGGCCCCAGGACGAACCCGATGTGATAGGCGCTGATATGGTTCTTGTCCAGTCCGGTGCACTCCATCAGCGCATTGAGCCCCAGGTTCCGGCTTCGTCCCAGCATGGCCAGCCCTTCCCGGACGAAGATCCGGTTCTCATCGGTCAGGTCCATCACATCACCTACCGTGGCAATGGCTACATTTTCAATCAAGTCATCCAGCTCTTCGGAATCTCTCCCGGAGGCCTCATAGAGTGCCTCCATCAGCTTATAGGCCACCGCCGCGCCGCATAAACCTTTGAAAGGATAGCCGCAATCCGCCCGCTTAGGGTCGATCACCGCATCCCCGGGGGGCAGCTGGTACACCTTCTCCCCATCCGTCTCCACATAGGGCACCTCGTGGTGGTCGGTGACGATCATGGTCATGCCAAGCCGCTTCCCACAGGCGATCTCCTCCGCCGCGGCAATGCCGTTGTCACAGGTGAGGACAGTATCCACCCCTTCCCGGTAAGCCCGCTCCACAAGCTCTATGTTCAGCCCGTAGCCATCCCGGATCCGGTCCGGGATGTCGCTGTCCACCTCTGCCCCAAGCCGTTCCAGGCCTTCCAGCAGGATGTAAGTGGCGTTCACCCCGTCAATATCATAGTCACCGATCACCCGGATCTTCTTTCCTTCACTTATCTTCTCCCGCAGGATATCCACCGCCCGGTCCATATCCCGCATCAGCATCCCGTCATAGAGATCCGCGATGGTCCCGTTGAGATAACGCTCCATCTGGTCCTCTCCCACAACCTCCCGGTTCCGGATGAGGCAGGCCAGACGGGGACTGATCCCAAAATGAGCTCCCATGGCCTGGAAATCTCCGCCTTTTCGCAGCAGCACCCATCGTTCCATTTCTCTCTCCTGCCCTTTCTTTTTTAATAAACAGAAAGCCAGAAAAGCAGCCAGGCCATCCTCCGATAGCTACGGCTGCTTTCCTGTATGTTCTGTCTGTTATTTCTGTTTCTTCTTCTCGCTGCGGGTCTTCATCACATACCACAGAGCGCCTGTGATACATACGGATGAATAAGCTCCCACCACGATACCGATCATCAGCGGCAGCGCGAACTCCTTGATGGAGCTTACGCCCAGCACATAGAGCACCGCGATGGAGATAAACGTGGTAAGAGAAGTATAGATACTTCTGGTCAGCGTCTGGGTGATACTCTTATTCACCACATAAGAGAGCTCGGTAGTCTTGGTCCGGTAATGAAGTTCCTCACGGATCCGGTCGAAGATGACAATGGTGGCGTTGATGGAATAACCCACCAGAGTCAGCATACAGGCGATAAACGTACTGCCCACCGCGATCCGGGACACAGCATAGAAGCCTACCACTACCAGCACATCGTGGAGCAGAGCTGCCACTGCGCTGGTGGCGAACCGGATATCCTTGAACCGGAACCAGATATAAAGCAGCATGAAGACGCCGGCCACCAGTACTGCCACAACGGCATCCTGGCGCATCTCATTGCTGACCGTGGAGCTGATGTTCTCCGCGGTGATCTTGCTCTCATCCACGCCAAAGTTCTCTGCCAGCGCCTGGTTGAGGGCCTCTCTCTGATCCAGGTCCAGAGTCACCGTCTTGATGATCACCTGGTTGGTTCCGTCTACCTTCTGGGTCTGCACATTGGCATCCCCTGTTACCTCCTCTACCACCGGGACGATCTCCTGATCGATCTCGTCAATAGAGTAACCTTCGTTAAATGTTACATTGGTGGAAGTTCCTCCCTGGAAGTCCAGGCTGTAGGCAAAGGCTCCTTCCCCTCTTCCATGGTTGACTCCCATGACCACGAATCCCAGCAGGATCACGGCAAGGGATACGGAGAAGAAAATCTTCTTCCTGCCAAGGAAATTGATGGGCTCCCGCTCTTTCTTAGGACGGTAGTAGATCTTGGGATTGCGGATCCCCACCGCATAGAACGCGTACACGATCATCCGGGTGATCACCAGCGCCGTGAACATGGACACGATGATACCGATGGCCAGAGTCTGGGCGAATCCCTTTACCGATCCGGAGCCTAAAAACCACAGTACCGCCGCCGCGATCAGGGTGGTCACATTGCCGTCCACGATAGCGGACAGGGCTTTATGGAATCCGGCCTTCAGCGCGTTTCTCACGCTGATTCCCCGGGACATCTCCTCCTTCACACGGGCGAAGATGATCACGTTGGCGTCTACCGCCATACCGATACTTAAGATAATACCTGCGATACCCTGCAGGGTCAGCGTTACGTCAAAGGCATTCAGGATCACCAGCACCAGTTCGGTGTAGATGATCAGCGCAAGGCTTGACGCAAGGCCAGGCAGGTAGTACACAAAGATCATGAACACAAAGATGATGGCCAGGCCGATGGCTCCCGCCATCAGGCTGGTGCTGATAGCCTGCTCTCCCAGCTGGGCTCCCACCACGTTGGAACGCAGTTCCTCCAGTTCCAGCTGAAGGCCGCCGATACGGATGGTGGAGGCCAGGGTCTCTGCCTCGTCATAGGACATGCTGCCTGTGATCTGAGCCTGTCCGTCATTGATCTCACTGTTTACATTGGGTACGCTCACGAAAGCACCGTCATAGTAAATGGCAATGCTCTCTCCATTTTCATAGGCTTTCTTGGTGGCTTCCGCGAATTTTTCCGTTCCCTCCTTGGTAAAGGTAAGGGAAACTACATTCTCATCTCTCCGGGTAGTCTGATCCTCGATGATCCCGGCTCTGGCATCCTTCACTTCATTGCCGGTGACTACGATGGAACCGTCTTCCTCCAGTTCCTCCACGGACTTGTTCAGCACATAATCCTTCGCCGGATCGCCGGTGGAATCCACCATACTGTAGTTCTCAGACCCGTCGCTTCCCGTCTGGGCGATGAAATAAAGAGAACCCGGCTGTCCCAGTTCTTCCAGGATCTCATTGGCATCGGACACACCCGGGATCTCAATATTGATCCGGTCGCTTCCCTCCTGGTAGACCTGCGCCTCTGTACTGTACTCCTCCACACGTCTCTGAAGCTTGTAGATGGTATCCGCCATATCCTCGCTGGACGGATTGTCTTCCTTTACCTGGTAGGTGATGCTCACGCCCCCTGCCAGATCCAGACCCAGCTTGATGTTCTTTGCCGATCCGGTGGCTCCTGCGCCGAACCCAAAGATGGTCGTATATCCCAGCAGCACGATAAGTACTGCCGTAACCACCAGGCTGAGTACGCCTCTGCTTTTCTTCATGTTCAACTTCCTTTCCGCGCTTTACTCCTTCTCCTGAGATAACGCCGCTTTTATCATGATCGCACACTCCACTCGTTTCCGCTCCATCTCACACCCGATGTCGTAGGTGTCGTGGATGGTTCCGTGGAAATGATAGGAATTCGCCATACACCCTCCGCTGCAGTAGAATTTCGCGAAGCAGTTCCTGCACTTCTCCTTGGAGTACACGTTGCAGCTCCGGAACTCATCCGCAATGTCGGGACGGGTGATCCCCTCCTCGACGGTCCCCATCTTGAACTCTTCCTGCCCCACAAACTGATGGCAGGGATACAGGTCTCCCCAGGGAGTCACCGCCAGGTACTCTGTGCCGGACCCGCAGCCGGACAGCCGCTTGGCCACACAGGGACCACCGTCTAAGTCTATCATAAAATGGAAGAAATTAAAACCTTTTCCTTCCTTTTCCCTCTGGATCATGATCCTGGCAAGCTTGTCATATTCTGCAAGGATCTTTGGCAGGTCTTCCTCCCGGATGGCGTAAGGATCGCTCTCATCCCCCACCACCGGCTCCACGGACACCTGCTGGAAGCCAAGGTCCGCGAAATGCAGGATATCCTCCGAGAAATCCAGGTTGTTCCTGGTAAAGGTTCCCCGGACATAGTATTTCTCCTGGTTCCGGCTTTCGGCCAGCTTCTGGAACTTGGGCACGATCAGGTCGTAGCTTCCCTTGCCGTTGCGGAAGGGCCGCATCCGGTCGTTCACTTCCTTGCGTCCGTCCAGGCTTAATACCACGTTGTCCATCTCTTTGTTGACGAACTCCTGGATCTCATCGTTCAAAAGGACTCCGTTGGTGGTAACGGTAAAGCGGAAATGCTTGTCATGAAGCTTCTCCTGCTCCCGCCCGTAGGCCACCAGGTCTTTTACCACCTGCCAGTTCATCAGCGGCTCCCCGCCGAAGAAATCCACCTCCAGGTTCCGACGGTTCCCGGAGTTGGCGATCAGGAAATCCAGCGCCTTTTTCCCCACTTCAAAGCTCATCAGCGCCCGTCTTCCATGGTACTCTCCTTCTTCCGCGAAACAGTAGCGGCAGGCCAGGTTGCAGTCGTGGGCAATGTGGAGACAGAGAGCCTTCACCACCGTCTTGCGCTGTTTGACCTGATCGATCAGGCACTCATATGTATCCTCTGTGAACAGCTGTCCCGCCCGGGTCAGTTCCGCCAGATCCCCAAGGGCCTCGGCGATCTCACTCTCCGGGTACTTCTCCTTCAGCGCCGCGGCTGCTGCCGATGCCAGTTCCGGCGCCTCCAGTTCCTTGGCGGTATAGGACTCTTTCCCGGCAGTCAGCCATTCCATCAGCTCATAGCACAGCGGGTCCACCACATGGACCGCGCCGCTGTTCACATCCAGGATGATCTGATATCCGTTATTCTCATACTGGTGAATCAAGGTTTGATACCCCTTTCCTTTTTTCTCTTTTATACGACAAGAAACAGCGGACCTTAAGACCGCTGTCTCCGGTATTCCTTATCCACAAATGAATCTCTGACTACTTTCTGTTCTCGCAGGTCTGATTTCCCACGGTACAGGATGTCTTGCATGCGGACTGGCAGGATGTCTGGCACTCGCCGCAGCCGCCTTTCTTAACGGTGTTGTTCAGTGTCTGTGTATTTAATGTCTTTACATGTTTCATGTGTTTTCCCTCCTTAGTCTGGCTTAACTTATGCTATTATACCATCCCGGCGTACTTTTCGCAATCCCTTTATCACGAAATCATTCCACCCGCCATTCCTCCCCCTGCGCAGAGAATCAGAGTGGTGGCCAGATCCACGCCGTCTGTGCTAAGCGAGTGATACACCCCCAGGGTGATCAGAAGGAGCAGGGCAAAATACACAAGCCCCAGGCCCATCCCCCACAGGAATCTCCTTACCTTCGCCATCTTTCCGATGGCGATCCCCCCGATCAGCGTGGAGATCACGTAGATCGCCACGATCGCCGCCGACACCGCCTTCTCGTTCAGCTCCAGTTTATAGAGAAGCGCCGTCAGAAGCGCCAGAAGGGCCCCTGTGACCAGATACGCCGCCAGCAGGGCCTTCAGCACCCACATGACCGGGGAGCTTTTGCCAACTTGTCTTTCCATCTCATCCCTCCTTGTCTGCTACCACAAGGTATGAGACGGACCCTTGGAATATTCCTACTGTTCCATCTGTCTTCCCAGAAATGCGGCGGCGCAGGAGGCCATCTTCTGCTCCACCTCCCCCAGCTTTTTCTTCCCGTCTCTCACAAGGAAGATCACGCCGCCGATCACATCCCCCTCGCAGAGGATAGGGCTGATCACCTGGCAGGCATATGTTTCTTCCTGGTCCTTCACAATGGGCGTATACTTCTTGTCCCCTGCGCATGCCAGCAGAGCGCTTCTCTCTCCTAACACCTTCTCCAGCTGCCGGCTGATCAGCCGGTCCTGCAGTTCTTTCTTCCCGGCGCCGGAGGCCGCCACCACCTGGTCCATATCGCAGACCCCCACCAGACAGCCCATGGTCTGGGACAGGCTCTCCGCATACTGCCCCGCGAAGGCAGAAAGCTCCCCGATGGGAGAATATTTCTTCAGAATGATCTCCCCCTCCCGGTCTGTAAATATTTCCAGCGGATCCCCCTCCCGGATCCTTAAGGTTCTCCGGATCTCCTTGGGGATCACCACCCGTCCCAGGTCGTCGATCCTCCGGACGATTCCTGTTGCTTTCATAGATCGTTCCTCCATTTGTCATATTTGGCAGACACAGTATAGTATCTGTAAAAGAAGGAAAATTTATACAGTATTGAAAATGCCTTCTTGTTCTGTTAAGATTGAAACAGCAAAACCAACGGGAGGGATATCATTATGAGCAAGATCGACGAAGTAAGAAGCGATATGGTAAAAGCCATGAAAGCCGGCGAGAAGGAGACCAAAGAGACGCTCTCCATGCTCCTGGCAGCCCTGAAGAATAAAGCCATTGACAAGCGTTCCGACCTGACAGAGGAAGAGGAGATCCAGGTGGTATTAAAAGAGATCAAACAGACCAAAGAGACCCTGGAGATGACCCCTGCGGACCGTCCGGAGATCATAGAAGAGTGCAACCGCCGCCTGCAGGTGCTGGAGCAGTACGCGCCAAAGCTGATGGACGAGGGCGAGATCCGGGATGTGATCACAGCCACTCTCTCCGAGCTTGGCATCGACGCCCCCACCGCCAAGGATAAGGGCCGCATCATGAAGGTGCTGATGCCCAAGGTAAAGGGCAAGGCGGACGGAAAACTGGTCAGCGAGACCCTGGGAAGCTTTTTCCAATAAAAAATTGTATGCAAAAAAGTCTGCGGCAAATCACCGCAGACTTTTTTACATAAATCCTATTCTGTTTCTTGTGCGCTCTCCTGGGCTTCCGCCTGATCGTCCGTCTGGACCGCATCCGCATAAGGCTCCTCAGAAGACTGCTTGATGGTCACGCTCAGATCGTTGAAATCAATCTTCTTCCACACGCTGTCGTGCTCTTTGATATCCGCTTCTTCCCTCCAGCCCTCACAGGTATCCTGATAGAGCTGGGCCTTACGTTCTTCCACGATCTCCTCTTTTTTGTCCTTTGTAGCATCCTTATCAAGGAGACTGGTCACCTTGGCCACATAGCAGCCGGCGTCCGTCTCGATCACATCTGTATTTTCTCCCTTTTTAAGCTGATCCGCGGCAGCCACCACTTCCTCGGAGGGCACGTTGGACTCTGCGTCAAAAGTAGCCTCTGACACATCCCCGCCATGTTCTTTGGCAGATTTCTCAAAATCCGCGCCGTCCTTTACATCCTTGACAAAAGCCTCTGCATTGGCTTTCGCCTCCTCCTTCTCCTCATCGGACAGGTCCTGGACTGCTCCGCTGTCATCGGTGGTGGTATAAGTAAAGTAGGCATACTGCATCGCCTTCTGGGCAGCTTCTTCGTCAGAAACCTCGGTATCCGCGCCTGCCTCAATAGCCTCCTGTACCTTGCCCTGGATGGCGATCAGCGTCAGAAGCCGCTCTGCCGTCTCGGCGCTGCCGGAGATCTTCTCCTTGTCGTCCAGGGAATTATCCTCGTCAAACTCCTTGGCCAGCTTGGCGATCTCTTCTTTCTCGCCGTCGCTTAACGACACCTCATAGTCGTCCATGTGTTCTTCACACAGCAGCATGACCTCCAGGGACTCTTTTGCTGTGTTCTTCACCGACTCTTCATAGGTCTCTCCCTCTTCCGCCTCGGTATTCCACATATCATCACCCATGTATGCTCCGTAATAGGTCTCATACTGAGCCTGCATATATCTGGCGTAGAAATTCGCCACATCTGCCGTCAGCTCCTTGTCGTTGACGCTGACCGCCACCGCGTTCTCATCCAGAGATCCGCACCCGGTCAGACTCCCCGCAGCAAGCATGGCTGACAAAAACAGGATAACCGCCTTCTTTTTCATAATCACCTAAAACCTCCTTAGTACCTGCTAACCCGTTTATTATAGCCTTTTTTCAGTGGTCTATCAATCCTTTTATCCCAATTAAAACTTTTTTCACAATTTCCAGGCTGTCTGCGTTCTTCTCAGCGCCGCTTTTTCCCTTCTTCCGGTAAGTGAAGCCGGGATGCTCTGCATCCGCCCGGAAGGACAGTTCTCCCCGGAAGGACTCAATAAGGGGCGGGATCCGCTCCGGGAGCACCGGAGCCTTCTCATACATGATGAATTCATAGGTCTCCCCTTTTTGCTCCACTGCCGTCACATAGACGCTGTGAGCCAGGGCCTTGAGAAGGGAGATCTCCAGCAGCGTATTCACTTTCTTTGGAATATCTCCGAAACGGTCCAGAAGCTCGTCTTTCATATCCTCCACTTCCTCCTGAGACTCAATGGCCGCGATCCTTTTATAGATATCCAGCTTCTGATATTCATTGGGAATATAAGAATCGGGGATATAGGCGTCCACATCCAGATCCATGGTAGTGGTGTAAGTTTCTTCTTCCATCTCTCCCTTCAGATGCTTCACTGCCTCGTTGAGCATCTTGCAGTACAGGTCGTACCCCACTGCCTCCATGTGGCCGTGCTGCTCCGCTCCCAGAAGATTTCCCGCTCCCCGGATCTCCAGATCCCGCATGGCGATCTTAAATCCAGAGCCAAGGTCGGTAAATTCCCGGATAGCGGCCAGGCGCTTCTCCGCCACCTCTTTTAGAAGTTTATCCCTGCGGTACAGAAGGAAGGCGTAAGCCATCCTTCCGGAGCGGCCCACCCGGCCCCGCAGCTGATAGAGCTGGGAAAGTCCCATCCGGTCTGCATCGTGGATGATCATAGTATTCACATTGGAGATGTCGAGCCCGGTCTCGATGATGGTGGTGGACACCAGCACATCGATCTCCCCGCCGATGAAGTCGTACATGATCCGTTCCAGCTCATGCTCCTTCATCTGACCGTGGGCGTATGCCACCGTATATTCCGGCACCAGCTTCTGGATGCGGGCGGTTACCTCCCCGATATCCTCCACCCGGTTGTATACATAATACACCTGTCCCTGTCTTGCGCACTCCCGCTCGATGGCTTCCCGCACCATCTCTTCATTGTACTCCATCACATAGGTCTGGATGGGGAGCCGGTCCTCCGGCGCCTCCTCCAGCACGCTCATGTCCCGGATGCCGATCAGGCTCATGTGGAGGGTCCGGGGGATGGGGGTGGCCGTCAGGGTCATCACGTCTACATTTTCCTTTAATTTCTTGATCTTCTCCTTGTGCTGCACTCCAAAACGCTGTTCCTCATCGATGACCAGAAGCCCCAGATCCTTGAATTTCACATCCTGGCTCAGGACCCGGTGGGTGCCGATCACAATGTCCACCAGCCCTTTCTGCAGGTCTTCGATGGTCTTCTTCTGCTGGGCGCTTGTGCGGAACCGGCACAGAAGATCCACCCGCACGGGGAAGTCTTTCATCCGCTGCAGGAAGGTATTGTAGTGCTGCTGGGCAAGGATGGTGGTGGGCACCAGATACACCACCTGCTTATCCTCCTGGACTGCCTTGAAAGCCGCCCGGATGGCGATCTCCGTTTTCCCGTAGCCTACGTCCCCGCAGATCAGCCGGTCCATGATCCGACGGCTCTGCATATCCCGCTTCACCGCCTGGATAGCCAGAAGCTGGTCCTCTGTCTCCTCAAAGGGGAACATTTCTTCAAATTCCTTCTGCCAGACCGTATCCTCTCCATAAGCATACCCTTCCTGGTTCTGCCGTGCCGCGTAGAGTTCCACCAGATCTCTGGCGATCTCTCTTACCGCGCCACGCACCCGGGTCTTGGTCTTGTTCCACTCCTGAGTGCCCAGCCGGTTGAGTTTTGGCTTCTTGGCATCCGATCCGGCATACTTCTGAATCAGATCCAGCTGGGTGGCCGGGATATAGAGGTTTCCGCCCTGGGCATAAGAGATCTTCATATAATCTTTGGCCACCTTATCCACCTGGATCTTCTCGATCCCCCGGTAGATGCCAAGCCCGTGGTTCTCATGGACCACATAGTCCCCGGGTTTGAGCTGGGCAAAATCCTGGATCTTGCGCCCCTCGTAAGTCCTGTGCCTGCGCTTTTTCTTTATCTTGCCGAAAATATCCGTCTCTGAGATCACGGTAAATTTCAGAAGCGGATATTCATACCCGGTCCCCACATGGCCGTAGGCCGTCATAAGTTCCCCGGGAAGTACTTCCCGCTCCAGGTCGTCACTGTAATAGCTGCTTAAATTATAGTCCCGCAGATCCTCCGCCAGACGCCGGGCCCGGGTCCGGGAGCCGGACAAGAGCACCACCCGGTAGCCGTTTCGTTTCAGCCGCTTTAAGTCACGGGTCAGAAGGTCGAAGCTGCTGTTGTAGGGATTGACGCTCTTGGCCTGGATGGAATAAGACCCCCGCTGGGCAAATCCTTTCCCCGCCATATCCAGGGCGCACATCCCGATACTGCTGTATGCGTCCATCCTGGCCGCAAGCTCCCGGGTGGTATAGAGCCGCGCCTCTTCCTCCGTGACTTCCATCCCGCTTTCCACCCGCCGCTTCTGGGCTTCCAGGAACTCTTCCTCCACTGCCTGCCCCTTCTCCAGGAGACGCACCGGTTCATCCAGGAACAAAAGGGTATCTTTGACCGGGAAATAATCCAGGAAGGACACTCCTTTCTCTCCTTCTCCCGGGAATTCCGCCGCCGGATAGATCCACACTTCCGTCAGATTTTCAATGGAACGCTGGGTCTCCACGTCAAAGGACCGGATGGAATCCACCTCGTCTCCCCACAGTTCGATCCGCACCGGCAGCTCCGCTGTCAGCGGATAAACGTCCAGGATCCCGCCCCGCACGGCGAATTGGCCCGGGCCTTCAATCTGGGCTTCCCGGTCGTAGCCGATCCCTGCAAGCTTCCTCTCCAGCTCTGCCATATCCACCGTGCTGTCCGCTCCGATCCGTATGGCCCGGTCCGCCAGCACCTCTCTTGGAAGCAGAACGTCCATAAAAGCGTCAAAACTGGTCACCACTGTAAGAGCCGGGCGGGTGATCACCGCCTGGAGCACCTCCATCCGCTCCTTCACCAGCGCCTTGTTCCTAAGATCCGCCTGGTAGAACAGAAGGTCCTTGGCCGGGTACAAATAAGTCTCCCCGCTGAGGAAACGGTATTCTTCATAGACCTGCTTTGCCTTTGTCTCACTGGAACAGGCGATGACTTTATAAGGACAGCCATCGCCAAGTGCATACATCATATGAGTTTTCTGGGAAGAGACGCAGCCGGTGATCTTGAGCATCCCCGGCCCGTCCATTTTCTTTTTACAGATCTCTTCAAATTCCGCCAGTTCCTTAAGCGGCCCGATCAAGGCTTGCATGCTAATTCTCCCCCGGTTTTACTTTCCTGTTATATTTATTCATCGCCCCGTCTACTTCTCCTTCCAGGATCATCTCCGCCGCCCGGACCGCTTTCTCATATCCTTCTTCCATGGCCTCCTGCTCCTGGGGAGAGAAACGGCTGAGCACATAATCCGCCAGGTCGAAATTCCTGGGCTTTTCCCCCACGCCAACTTTGATCCGCGGGAACACCTGTCCCCCCAGATGGGCGATGATATTTTTCATCCCATTATGGCCGCCCGCGCTTCCTTTCTTGCGGATCCGGATCTGGCCGGGCGCCAGGCTGATGTCGTCGTAGATCACCAGAAGTTCCTGCTCCACGTCGATCTTGTAATAATCCGTCAGGCCCCGGATGCTCTCCCCGCTTAAGTTCATATAAGTCTGGGGCTTTGCCAGGATCACCTTCTGACCGGCGATGATCCCTTTTCCCACGTAGGCCCTTGCCTTCTTCCCGTCTACAGAGATATTGTATTTGTCCGCCAGGGCGTCTATGACAGAAAACCCGGCGTTATGCCTGGTTCCCTGGTAGCGCGCTCCCGGATTTCCAAGTCCTGCTATGATAAACATATTGCTTTCACCTTCCTGATTTTCTCTTCATCCATTCTACAGGAAATGCGTTCCTTTGTCACGCAAAAACCGGCAGGAATAATTTGCGCCGGTTTTTCATACATTATAGAAGATGAACTGGGATTCCCAGGATATCAGACAGGAGGTCTCTATGAGTTCCAGAACCAAGATCATTGTACTGCACATGAAAGAAATCATCTATACCGTGGTATTCGCCCTTCTGGCTATCGTGCTGATCCTGCTGCTTGTGTTCATGTTCCGCCCGGGCAGGGACAGTTCCCATAAGGAGGAGGCCCGCTACGTGCCCGGAGTCTACACTTCAGCCATGTCCCTGAACAACACGGCGCTTGAAGTGGAAGTCACCGTAGATGAATCTCATATCAATTCCATCCGGTTCTCCAACCTGGATGAGACGGTCGCTGCCATGTATCCTCTGATCCAGCCGGAGATCGAGAATATCGCACAGCAGGTCTACGAACAGCAGTCCCTGGAAAATGTGACCCTTTCCCAGGAGAATCCTTACACCTCCCAGGTGATCCTGAACGCCATCCGGGAGGCTCTTGAGAAAGGACAGATATCCGACTGATGATATTAATAAAAGCGTGACACTCCTGATATGCCAGGACTGCCACGCTTTCTTTTTCTCTTTTTGCCCTCTTATCCTTCCACGATCAGATAACGGCCGTCAGAGAGCGGAAATACTTCGGAAGCCTCCTCCACTTCTTCCGGAGACATTCCTTCTGTATCCATCCCTTCCTCTTCGAAGAACCGGCAGACATCCTCCAGGCTGTCCGCCACCACCGCCATACAGTCCTCAAGGAAGGCTTCCGCTTCCTCCAGAGTCTCCGCCACCGGCTCGTCAAACAGCTGAGACTGGCGTTCCAGGAATGTTTTCAGGCATTCTTCATCATATTCGTACATGCTGCGTTCCCTCCTTTCTTACGGTTCCTCATATTCCAGCAGTTCTTCCGTCCGCTCCAGGATCCTTCCGGCTCCTGCGTCCTCAAGTTCCTTCCGGGTCCGGAATCCCCAGCCTACAGACACGGTGCGCACACCGGCCCGCTTCCCGGTCTCCAGATCCACCTCGGAGTCTCCCACATACACGCAGTCCTCCACCGATACCCCCAGCTTCTCCAGGATCCGGTAGATCCCCGCCGGGTCAGGTTTGCGCTTCACGCCCTCCTGCTGCCCCTGGGCGCAGTCGAAGAGCTCCTTTCCAAAGACCGCTTCCACCACCTTCACCGTCTGCCTGTGCGGCTTGTTGGAGAGGACCGCCAGGCGGATCCCCTTTTCCTTCAGCCTACGCAGCACATCCTCCATTCCGGCGTAAGGTGTTACATGATATGTACAGTTCTCATCAAATATACATCCATAGACCTCCATGGCCTCCTCCAGCCGCTCTCCTTCCGGGTCTCCCGCGGCGCGGATAGCGTGGTCCATCAGGTATCTGGCCCCGTTCCCCACAAAATGCCTGCACTGCTCGTCTGTGATCTCATCAAGATCCATCTCCCGCAGCGTGGCCTTCACCGAGAAGACCAGCGATTCCAGCGTATCAGCAAGGGTTCCGTCCAGATCAAAAATAAAAGCTCTCGTCATATCAAATCCCTCCATGCACCCATGATAGTATGAACCAGATCAAAATTCAAGCATCAATTGGGGACGTGGTATTTTCGAAAATACCACGTCCCAGATTGAAAATACCCTGTCCCTACTTGAGATACTGGCGCATGATCCGCAGGGCGTTTTTCTCCAGGCGGCTCACCTGCGCCTGGGAGATCTTGATCTCCTCTGCCACTTCCATCTGGGTCTTTCCCTCGAAGAACCGCAGCCGGATGATGTGCCGCTCCCGCTCATCCAGGTGATCCATGGCGGCTTCCAGGGACAGTTTCTCCACCCACTTTTCTTCCCGGTTCTTTGTATCGCTCACCTGGTCCATCACATAGAGTGCGTCGCCCCCGTCGTTATAAACCGGCTCCTGCAGGCTCATGGGCGCCTGGATGGCGTCCAGGGCGAAGACGATATCTTCCTTGGAAATGCCGATCTCATCCGCGATCTCCTGCACCGTGGGCTCTTTTAAGTTCCGGCGGACGTAATTTTCTTTGGCGTAGATGGCCTTGTAGGCCGTATCCCGCAGGGACCGGCTCACCCGGATGGAATTATTGTCCCGCATATAGCGGCGGATCTCCCCGATGATCATGGGAACCGCGTAAGTGCTGAACTTCACGTCCAGCTCTGTGTTAAAATTGTTCACTGCCTTGATAAGCCCGATGCAGCCGATCTGAAAGAGATCGTCCGGGTTCTCCCCGCTGGCGCCAAAGCGCTTGATCACACTGAGCACCAGCCGCAGATTCCCTTTGATGTACTCCTCTTTCGCCTCCTGATCCCCCTCTTTGATCCGGGCGAACAACGCTTCCTTTTCTTCCTCCCCCAGCACCGGAAGACTGGCCGTATTCACCCCGCATATCTCTACTTTTCCCTGTGCCATCCCAAGAACCTCCTTACCAGATGTTGTCCAGATTTTCTGTCTAGTAAAAATTTTCTCCAGATGTATTTTCCTTATTCCCGGCCCCCGAAAATAAAAAAAGTTTTAGTCCTTGACAAATGATTGCAACTGCGAAAACTCCATGCTATAATTGTTAAGGTTTTGTAACAATCATGTAAATTATTTCAAAAATCTAAAGGAGAGTCCTCACATGAAAACAACAGACATCCTGATGTTGCTCGGCGGCCTGGCCCTCTTCCTCTATGGAATGCAGATGATGAGCAACGGCCTTGAGACGGCTGCAGGAAACAAGATGAAGCAGATCCTGGAGAAACTGACCTCCAACCGGATCAAGGGTGTACTGGTAGGCGCCATCATCACCGCCGTGATCCAGTCCTCCTCCGCCACCACCGTCATGGTAGTAGGCTTTGTAAACACCGGTCTTATGACCCTGAACCAGGCAGTCTGGGTCATCATGGGCGCCAACATCGGTACCACCATCACCGGTCAGCTGATCGCCCTGGACATCGGGGCCATCGCTCCCCTCATCGCCTTCCTTGGCGTTGCCTGTATCATGTTTGTTAAAAATGAAAAGGTCCGGCATATCAGTTCCATCTTCGCCGGACTGGGTGTGCTGTTCATCGGTATGGATATGATGGGAGACGCCATGGCGCCTCTCCAGGATTCAGCCACCTTCATCAACTTTATGACCACCTTTAAGAATCCGCTGATGGGGATCGCCATCGGAGCCATCTTTACCGCTCTGATCCAGTCCTCCTCCGCGTCCGTTGGTATCCTGCAGGCCCTGGCCTCCACAGGGATGATCCCCCTGTCAAGCGCAGTGTTCATCCTGTTCGGACAGAACATCGGTACCTGTATCACCGCAGTGCTGGCGGCTATCGGCACACGGCCCAACGCCAAGCGGACTACCATCATCCACCTGATGTTCAATATCATCGGAACCATTATCTTTACCATCATCAGCCTGACGACCCCGTTCGTCTCCATTATGGAAGGCATAACATCCGATCCGGTAGCTCAGATCGCCAACGTGCACACCACGTTCAACATCATTACCACCCTGCTTCTCCTTCCATTCGGCACTTATATGGCCAAACTGGCCACCAGGATCCTTCCGGAGAGCCAGGAAGAGAGCGAACAAGTCCAGCACCTCAAATACATCGTGCCCTTCGAGAGCAACTATACGGTTGGTCACGCCACTCTGGTCATCTCTCAGATCCAGCGTGAAGTAACCCGGATGATCGAGAAGGTAAAAGCAAATGTGGAAGCCAGCTATAACGCCCTCCTGAAAGGAGAGGGGGCTTCTCTGGAGGAGATCGAGGAGACCGAGGAATACATCGACTATCTGAACACAGAGATATCCAGGTATATCGTCCGCCTTATGTCCGTGGAAATGTCAGAGGATGACACCCGCCGGATCAACAACTACTACCTTGCTCTCAGCAACATCGAGCGCATCGGCGACCATGCCATGAACATTGCGGAATATACCAAAAACATGAAGAAATGGGACATCTCTTTCTCAGACGATGCCCGCACCGAGATCAAGAAGATGAAACAGGTGAGCATGAACATCCTGGACGTCATCGACTTCACAGACGCCACCACGCCTGCCGCCCAGCTGGAGACCATTTCCAAATACGAATTCCTGATGGACGACATGGAGAAGAAATACCGGAAGCGTCAGATCAAGCGTGCCAAGAAAGGAGACTGCAAGGCCGAGTCCGGCATTCTGTTCTCCGAGCTTCTCACCGATTTCGAACGGATCGGCGACTACGCCCTGAATATCGGGGAGCTGCACGCAGACATGTAAAAAACCGCAAAATAGCAGGAGGGAGCATATCAGAATGCTCCCTCCTGTTTTATTCTCTTAATTCTTTTAATCCTCCCGGTCCCACTTATCCGCCAGATTCTGGATCTGGGACTCGAGCTTCACCAGTTCCTTGTTAGCCAGTCCTTCGTTCTTATAAACCACCTGCAAAAGCCGTTTGGCAGCGGCCACAACACGCTCGAAGACTTCCCGCTTCTTTGTGCGGGCAGGCTTGGCTTCCCGCTTGGGCTCCCGGATCCCTTCTGAGAGGATCTCTCCTGTGGCAAGGTCCACACAGCCGCCGGAATAAGGCGCGAAGGCAGGCCAGCCAAACCGCTCGGTCACCGCCTGAGCAAAACTATCGGTCACCGTATCCTCCCCGTGTACCACGAATACATGGTCCGGCGCCTTCTGGAACCCTTCCAGCCATCCCAGCAGCCCGTTCTTGTCCGCATGTCCGCTGATCCCCTGGAGTGTCTCGATCTGGGCGTTCACCTCCACCGTCTCGCCAAAGAGCTTCACCGCCTCGGCTCCTTCGATCAGTTTCCGCCCCAGCGTCCCCACCGCCTGGTAGCCTACGAAGCAGATGGTACTCTCCTTCCGCCACAGGTTGTGCTTCAGATGGTGCCGGATCCGGCCGGCCTCACACATGCCGGAGGCAGAGAGGATCACCTTGGGCTTCTCGTCAAGATTGATCATCTTGGACTCATCGGAGGTGATGGTGGTGCGAAGCCCCGGGAAGATCAGCGGGTTAATCCCCTGCTCCACCAGGGAGAGCGCCTCCTCGTCAAAACAGGACTTTACATTCTTATTGAACACATTGGTGGCCTCGATGGCCAGCGGACTGTCCACATATACTTCAAAATTCTGATACTGGGGAAGCAGTCTCTTCTCCTTGATCTCCCGGAAGAAATAGAGAAGTTCCTGAGTCCGCCCCACCGCGAAGGAGGGAATCACCAGGTTGCCGCCCCGGTCAAAAGTCTCCCTCAGGATCCGGGTCAGGTCTCCCACATAGTCCGGCCTCTCCGTGCCGTGGAGCCGGTCCCCGTAGGTGGATTCGATCACAATATAATCCGCCTCATGTACCGGGGAGGGATCCTTGATGATGGGCTGATCCAGATTCCCCACGTCTCCGGAGAATACCATCTTCTTCGATACCCCGTCCTCGGTGATCCACACCTCGATGGCCGCCGAGCCAAGGAGATGACCCACATCGGTAAACCGCACCTCGATACCCTCACACAGCCGGATCTTCTGTCCGTAATCACAGGGGTACAGAAGCTTGATGGCTGCCTCCGCGTGCTCCATGGTATACAAAGGCTCATACAGAGGCGCTCCGCTTCGCAGCGCCTTCCGGTTCCGCCACTGGGCCTCAAATTCCTGGATATGGGCGCTGTCACGAAGCATGATGCTGCACAGATCCGACGTGGCAAATGTGGTGACGATGTCTCCTTTGAACCCCTCCTTGCAAAGCATGGGGATCTTGCCGGAATGGTCGATATGGGCGTGGGTGAGAAGAACATAGTCGATATCCGATGCCTTCACCGGGATCTCCTGGTTCTCGTAGAGATCCGGCCCCTGCTCCATCCCGCAGTCCACCAGGATATGCTTCCCGCAGGCTTCGATCATATGGCAGCTTCCGGTCACTTCATGGTCTGCTCCAATAAAAAAAAGTTTCATACGCAACGCCCCTTTCTTTTCTTCATTGTAGCACCTTTTCCCTCAGATGGCTATGAATACTTTACCATCTCCCGGCGCAGCCTCTGCATGATCTTCTTCTCCAGGCGGGAGATATAAGACTGGGAGATCCCCAGCATATCCGCCACTTCCTTCTGGGTCTTCTCCTCCCCGTCCGGGGTCCCAAGGCCAAAGCGCATCTTTATGATGGCCCGCTCTCTCTTCCCCAGCCTCTGGATGGCCCGCACCAGAAGCTTCCTCTCTGCCTCAGACTCCAGATCCCGGTAAATGGTATCCTCCTCCGTCCCCAGGATATCCGAAAGAAGCAGTTCATTCCCATCCCAGTCCACATTCAGCGGCTCGTCGATGGACACTTCCATCCGGGTCTTGTTATTTCTCCTTAAATACATCAGGATCTCATTTTCAATACAACGGGAGGCGTAGGTAGCAAGCTTGATCTTCTTTGCCGGGTCAAAGGTATTGATGGCCTTGATAAGCCCGATGGTCCCGATGGAGATCAGATCCTCCACCCCTACCCCGGTGTTGTCAAACTTCTTGGCGATATAGACCACCAGCCGCAGATTGTGCTCGATCAGTATCTTTTTGGCCGTCTCTTCCTCCTCGCCCCCAAGCCTTGCGATCTGCCGGGCCTCCTCTTCTGTGTCAAGAGGCGCGGGGAGGATCTCCGATCCCCCGATATAGTGGATATCCTTCTTATCCGGGAAAAACAACGTCCGGAAATCCGGGATCACTCTGAGTTTAAATTGATGAGGTACCGCTACTTTTATGATCATTTCTTTTCCTCCTATAAGACATCAGGATTCAGGAGCATCTGATGATCGTCCCGGGAAATCTCCTGGCAGACCGCCACCAGGGGGCGCTCCACCACCCGGACCGGATTCCCCGGAAGTTCCATCTTATCCAGCGGGAACGCAGGCAGAACGCCTTCCCGGCGCCCCACCGAGTGGTAAGGCAGGAAACGCAAACCCTCCGGCTTCTCAAAAAGCCCCAGCGCATCAGCGGTCTTCTGGTCGATGACACACACCGGCTTCCCGGTAACGGCATCCCGCAGGGTATTGCCGGTGTCCACAATAGCCCGCACCCGGCAGCTTCTTTCTCCCCGGAAGAGACGAACCTCCCGGCGGGACTTCTCCCGTCCTGCCAGCGCCCCAAGAAGCTTCCAGACCCCAAGGGCCCCGTAGTAACTGACCACCGCGAAGGCAAAGAAAAGCCCTGCCGTTCTAAGATACGGGCGGAACGCGCCCAAAATCCCTCCCACCAGAAATCCGCTGATATACAGCAGCAGAAACGCTTTGGCCGTCTCCCGGCCCCACCGGATCCCAAGTCCTGTTTTCAGCATAATAAGATTGATAAGCCCATGGCCTGCAATAATCCTGACGAACCCATATGGAACCGGCAGGCACAGGACCAGACAAGCCCCGAGCGCTCCCGCCCCGGCCCCCAGGAACACCCTGCCGTGAGAGACCGGACATCCCAGGATCCTCCGGAGGATCTCCAGA
>NZ_DBGCJQ010000034.1:0-5171 GCF_048354975.1 Massilistercora timonensis
TTTCTTCTCAGAATGCCACGAATTTAAGCGCTGCCTTCAGCACCTCTTCCACTTCCATATCCTCTGAGATCTCTACCTGCTTCACTGCCTGCAGGGCTTCCGTACTGCCATATCCAAGCGCCACCAGCGCCTGCACTGCCTCTGTAGCCACGGCTCCGCCGGGTGCTGTGGCGCCTGCGCTTCTTCCCTCAGACGCCGCGTGCTCCAGCACATCTTCGATCCGCAGCTTGTCCTTCAACTCCAGGATCAGCTTCTCCGCCGTCTTCTTCCCGATCCCGGGCGCGGCAGAGATGGCCTTCACATCGTTGGACATCACCGCGAACCGCAGTTCATCCGGAGTCAGGCCGGACAGGATCCCAAGCGCCCCTTTTGGACCAATGCCGCTGACTCCGATCAGCAGGCGGAACACCTCCAGATCATCTCTGGTAAGAAACCCGTAGAGCTGCAGGGCGTCCTCCTTCACATTCAGATATGTATAAAGCTTCACGGTATGCCCGGGCTGGGGAAGCATTCCCAGGGCCTGTCCCGACATATAGACGCCAAAGCCTACGCCCCCAACTTCCACAACCGCTTTATCCGCCTCCAGGGTGGCAAGCTCCCCTTTGATAAATTCGATCATACTGCCTCCTAATAGAACTGAATATTCACAAGCCGCTTCAACATCTCACCTGCGGCCACGCCAATGAGAAACCCGGTCACCAGTCCGGCCACAAGGAGCACCGGCAGATAATAACCGACGCTAAATGTCTCCACCACCATCATAGCTACCACAAGCTGTCCCACGTTGTGGAAGACGCCGCCTGCCATGCTGATCCCCATGACGCTGAAATCCCCCGTCTTCTTCAGAAGAGCCATCACTGCCAGGCTCAGAAGCCCTCCCGCCAGACTGTAGAGGATGCTGAAATAATTTCCAAAAAGAAAACCAGAAAGCAAAATACGGACTATGGAGAGCAAAAACACCTCCGATAGCCGCATTTTATACAGTGCGATAACAATGATCAGATTGGCCAGCCCCAGCTTCACCCCCGGGATCCCAAGCTGAATGGGGATCAGGGACTCCACATAACTGAAGATCAGCGCCAGAGCCGTAAATACTCCAAAATAAGCCACCCGGTTCTTCATGGCCGCCTCCTACTGTGCAACCGCGTCATACTCGCTGCTCTCTGCGCTCTCCACCTCGGCCACAACCTGGTTGGGCAGGCAGATGATGGACTCGTGGTTCCTGGAGATGGCTTTCTGATGCACACAGAGCTGATCCGGGCAGTCCGCCTCGATCATATCTGCTTTTCCCCCTTTGATCTGAAGGATATTGGTCCCGCCGTTGATCTCGATCTCCTGGTCCTCTGAAAGATCATAGACTCCCTCGATCTCTCCTTCTACTTTGACCACAACACTGCCGGCGCCGCTTCCTCCGACCACCTCGTGGAGAAGGAACGCAAGGCCCGCCACACACAGGACGATCACGATCAGCGCCCAGTCCTTTTTCTTCAGATCCAGATGGAATTCTTTATGGGATATCTTGTCGGATATCTTATGAAATTTCTCCGTGAATTTCTCAGTGATCTTCATGTCTGTTACCTCTCTGCCCCCTATTCTAACACAAGATTTTGTGCTCTGCAACCAAACGTTCGATTGCATATCTGGTTTTTCATGGTATAATGGTGAGGAATATTATGAAAATGAGGTGCGCTATGCGATATAAGAAAATCGCCGCTTTTGTGACCGCGGCAGCTCTTCTTCTTTCAGGATGTTCCGGACTTTCTGAAAAAAGAAACCTGACTTATACAGACACACTCTATGACACGGTGATCAGCGTTCAGATCCTGGATCCCGCCAAGGAAGAGGTCCTGAAAGGCTGCGAGAAGCTGTGCAGAAAATACGATACTATGTTTTCCATGACCAACGAGGAAAGCGACATCTACAAGATCAACCACGCCAAAGGCGCTGCCGTGGAAGTTTCCCAGGATACCATTACCCTGATCAAAAAGGGGATCTACTACTCAGAGATGACTGACGGAGCTTTCGATATCACCATCGGCGCCGTGTCCCAGCTGTGGGATTTCCATGGGGAAGATCCCAAGGTCCCTTCCTCCAAAGCTCTTTCTTCTGCCCGCAGCCATGTGAATTATAAGAATATCATCCTTAAGGACAACACCGTGATGCTGACAGATCCCAAGGCTGCCATCGACGTTGGAGCCATCGCCAAAGGCTACATTGCAGACCGGGTAAAAGAGTATCTTGAAGAAGAAGGCGTGGACCACGCCATCATAAATCTGGGCGGCAATGTCCAGACTATAGGCACCAAGGCGGACGGCACAGACTTCAACATCGCCATCCAGAAGCCCTTTGCCGAAAGCGGGGAGGCTGTCGCCTCTGTGAAGGTTCACGACCAGTCAGTGGTAACCACCGGGGTTTATCAGCGGTACTTTAAGACCGGGGACGGCACCATCTACCATCATGTTCTGGACCCGTCCACAGGCGCTCCCTGCAAGAACAATCTGTACAGCGTCACCATCATCACCAACTCCTCTCTCACCGCCGACGCCATGAGCACCGTCTGCTTCCTGCTGGGCTATGAGGAGGGGATGAAGCTGGTGGACCAGCTGAATAACGTGGACGCAGTCTTCATCACTGACGACGGAAAGATCCACTATTCCGCCAACTTTCAGAAAAAGAGTTAATCATTAAAAAAAGCATGGCGCACATTCGATGTGTCCATGCTTTTTGCTTTTCGGCTTTTAATAATAGTAAGTCGCCGCTCCTCCGATGGCCAGGCCAAAGATCAGGAAGAATAAGATGTAGATCACCAGGATCACTCCATAAACGATCAGCATAGCCCGGCAGTAATTCCTCCGGTTCACATTTCCCTTCTTGCCAAAGGCCCATACAAAGTAGAAAATGATTCCCGCACAGGGAATGAAAAGCGCCAGGATGGTCAGAAGCCACTCTCCCATGGTCATGGGATTGGTGTCCATCTGGGGCTGCTGGGAATAGTTCTGTCCGTATCCCTGAGGATTGGCGGAAGTATAGTTTCCGTAATTGCCATTGTAATTCTGATTATAGTTCTGATTATATCCCTGATTATAATTCCCGTAATTATCCTGATACTGCTGATAATTGGTGTTCTGGGACTGTCCCTGAGCCTGTCCCTGATTCTGGGGCTGCTGATAGGTGTACTGATACTGGGGCTGATCCCCTGCGTTTCCCTGCTGTGTCCCCTCGCCTCCTGTGCTCTGCTGGTTTACATCTGCATTGGGATCTGTGTAAACCGGCTGCTCCGGCTGCTGGCCGTTATTTTCCGGTGTATTGTCAAAATTATTTTCCATGGTAACGCCCTCCTCCTTCTCATTTGTCATTATTCTATCATCCTACCAGGGCAAATGCAATAGAAGTTCCCGGATTCTGGCGATAAGATTCCCCCCATAGTAGCTCATGGGCGGCTCCCCCGGGAAATACAAATACATCCTCCACAGATAAAAGAGGATCATGGCCACCGCCAGCGCCACCACACATTTCTTCAACAGCGGCTGGCGCCTTCTGCACAGGATATACCGGTTCCAGGCGAACACCGCCGCCAGCAGGATGATGGGGAAGATAAAGGGATGGGTCTGCCAGGCTCCCACAAAGTCCAGATGGAGCACGCAAAAAGCCGCCCGGGTCATACCGCAGCCCGGACAGGGGAACCCGGTCACCAGGACCACCGGGCAGATGCTTCGCAGGATATACCGAAAAAAAAGAAAATACAGCGCCAGGGCGATGATCACGCCTCTAACCCCGTAGATATCTTCTCTTAAGATCTTCCATCCGTCATTAACAACCTGTCTGAAGGTTCGCTTCATAGGGAACTCCTTTAAACTGGGGACGGGGTATTTTCAGAAATACCCCGTCCCCAACAAACTTACAAAATAATTTTCTTCGGACACTTCTCTGCGCAGGCGCCGCAGTTGGTACATTTGGTGGTATCGATATACGCCACGTTGTCTGTTACCTTCACCGCGTCAAACTCGCACACCTTCTCGCACATCTTACATCCGATACAGCCCACGGAGCAGGCTTTCATCACGTCTTTGCCCTTGTCCCTGGAACTGCACTGTACCAAGTGCTTCTGCTCGTAGGGAACCAGCTCGATCAGATGTCTCGGGCAGGCTGCCACACACTTGCCGCAGGCCTTGCAGGCTTCTTTGTCTACCACTGCCACGCCGTCTACGATATGGATGGCGTCAAAGGGGCAGGCCGCCACACAGGTGCCTTCTCCGATACAGCCGTACACACAGGCCTTGGGTCCGCCGTGCTGCATCATGTTGATCATCACACAGTCATGAAGACCGCTGTAATCATAATCCGTCTTGGCCGCCTCACAGGTGCCCGCACATTTTACAAAGGCCACCTCGTGTACCTGCTCTCCTGCATCCACGCCCATGATCTCACCGATCTTGGCCGCCACCGGAGCGCCGCCTACCGGACAGGCATTCACCGGAGCCTCGCCGGCCGCGATGGCCGCCGCCAGTCCGGAACATCCCGGATATCCGCAGCCGCCGCAGTTATTGCCGGGCAGCACACCCAGGACTGCTTCTTCTTTTTCATCTACTTCTACCGCAAACTTTTTGTCTGCCAGTCCAAGGAAGATACCGATGAACAACCCAGTACCGCCTACAATGACCGCAGCCAAAATAATTCCTGTCATACTCATGCTCATCTTCCTCCTAAATCAGTCCCGCGAATCCGTAGAAAGCGATGGCCATCAGTGTTGAAGTCAAGAGCACGATGGGCATTCCCTTGAAGGACTCGGGGATATCATTGTATTCCATCTTCTCACGGATGCCGGCCAGCAGCACGATGGCGATCAGATAGCCCACGCCGGTGGCGAATCCGTTTACTACACCTTCCAGAAGGTTGTACTCATACTGTACGTTGTTAAGCGCCAC
The DNA here is from genome assembly GCF_048354975.1 of Massilistercora timonensis. Taxonomy (NCBI): domain Bacteria; kingdom Bacillati; phylum Bacillota; class Clostridia; order Eubacteriales; genus Massilistercora; species Massilistercora timonensis. Next base: position 4,926 of record NZ_DBGCJQ010000034.1, read on the forward strand.
ACCCAGCACCGCGCAGTTGGTAGTGATCAGAGGAAGATACACGCCAAGCGCATTGTAAAGGGAAGGTACAAACTTCTTCAGGAACATTTCCACGATCTGCACCAGGGCCGCGATGACCAGGATGAACACGATCGTATTCAGATAATCAAATCCTAACGGACGCAGGATAAACTCATACAGAAGGCCAGCCACCAGGGAGGCAAGCGTAATAACGAAGATTACGGCTCCGCCCATTCCCACTGCCGT
>NZ_DBGCJQ010000035.1:0-13177 GCF_048354975.1 Massilistercora timonensis
ACCGATTGGTGTAAATTTGGTGTAAAGAGGTAAATTTATTCGGTTTGGAAAGTCCCGAAACCCGCATAAATACTGGGGTTTTCTTACTTGTCGTTCGGTAAGGACTTCATTGTGGGGAAGAGGAGCACGTCGCGGATGGCTGCGCTGTCGGTGAGCAGCATACACATCCGGTCAATGCCGAATCCGATTCCGCCTGTCGGCGGCATACCGATCTCCAGTGCGTTCAGGAAGTCCTCATCTGTAGTGTTGGCCTCGGCATTTCCCTGTGCCAGCTGCTCTTCCTGGTCTTTGAACCGCTCTCTCTGGTCAATGGGGTCGTTAAGCTCGGAGTAGGCATTGGCCATCTCCCAGCCGTTCATGAAGAACTCAAACCGCTCTACGTAATCCGGATTCTCCGGTTTCTTCTTGGTCAGCGGAGAGATCTCAATGGGATGATCCATGATAAAGGTAGGCTGTACCAGATGTTCCTCTACAAACTCCTCGAAGAACAGGTTCAGGATATCTCCCTTCTTATGGCGCTCCTCAAACTCTACGTTGTGCTCTTTCGCAAGGGCTCTGGCCTGCTCCAGTGTCTCCACCTCATTCCAGTCCACGCCTGCGTATTTCTTCACCGCGTCGATCATGGTCATACGGGCAAATGGTTTGCCCAGATCCATCTCGATCCCGTTGTAAACGATCTTGGTGGTCCCCAGAACCTCCTGCGCCACATGGCGGTACAGGTTCTCCGTCAGGTCCATCATGCCGTGGTAATCGGTATAAGCCTGATACAGCTCCATCAGGGTAAATTCCGGATTGTGTCTGGTGTCCAGTCCCTCGTTGCGGAAGACACGGCCAATCTCATAGACCCGCTCCAGTCCGCCTACGATCAGACGTTTCAGATATAACTCCAGAGAGATCCGAAGTTTGAAGTCCTCTCCCAGGGCGTTGAAATGGGTCTCAAAGGGACGCGCCGCAGCTCCGCCGGCGTTGCTCACCAGCATAGGAGTCTCCACTTCCAGGAATCCTTCCCCGTCCAGGTATCTCCGGATGGCGCTGATAATGTGGGAACGCTTGATAAAGGTATCCCTTGCCTCCGGGTTCATGATCAGATCCACGTATCTCTGGCGGTAGCGCGCGTCCGTGTTGGTCAGGCCGTGATATTTCTCCGGAAGGATCTGCAGGCTCTTGGAGAGAAGGGTGATCTTCGCCGCATGGATGGAGATCTCTCCCGTCTTGGTCTTGAACACTTCGCCCTCCAGGCCGATGATGTCGCCGATATCCAGCTTTTTAAACTCTTTGTAGGCTTCCTCTCCCAGACTGTCTCTTGCCACATAGGACTGGATATTGCCGGTCTGGTCCAGAATGTTGCAGAAAGAGGCCTTGCCCATCACACGCTTCTGCATCACACGCCCTGCCAGGGAGACCTGTTTGCCTTCCATCTCCTCATAGTGCTCCTTTACGTCCGCCGCATGGCAGGTCACGTCATAGCTGGTGATGGTAAATGGATTCTTTCCGTTCTCCTGCAGCTCCGCCAGCTTCTCCCGGCGTACCTTCCTCAACTGATTCAAATCTGGTTCCTGTGCGTTCTTGTGCTGCTCGCCCACGTTCTTCTCTCCTTCCTTTTGTCGAAGGAACCCCTCATGCTGCTGAGGGGTCCGTATCTCTTCTGATGTTCGGTTTTTTGTCTCTGAAACCGCTCCTTACATGGAACGGCTGATCTCCAGGATCTTGTACTGCATTGCTCCGGCCTGGGTCTCCACGTCTACCAGGTCGCCTGCCATCTTGCCCATCAGCGCCTGCCCTACCGGGGACTCATTGGAGATCTTGCCTTCCAGGCTGTTGGCCTCTGTGGAGCCTACGATCTTGAACTCCATATCTTCGTCAAAGGTCACATCGTGTACCTTTACCGTACAGCCTACATTAATTTTATCAAAATCAACTTCGTCTTCTACGACTACTTCCGCGTTCTTGAGAATTCCTTCCAGCTCTTCGATCCGTGCCTCGATGTCCCGCTGCTCGTCCTTCGCCGCATCATATTCCGCGTTCTCCGACAGGTCTCCCTGCTCTCTCGCCTCTTTGATCTTGCCGGCGACTTCCTTTCTCTTTACTACCTTCAGGTGCTCCAGCTCGTCTTCCAGAGCCTTCAGTCCTGCATAAGTAAGTAATCTCTTTTTCGTTTCCATGTGTCCTGCTTCCTTTCTTTTCCACTTTCATATCATTTCGCCCGGCTGCCTGTTTCCCGCCGGTTTTATGAAATATTTTCGTAAAATAAAGGCACTTTCATAATTTCATTATTATACAGAAAGGCCTTTGCAATGTCAATGTTTTTTTCGGTAGTTCCGCCCTGCCTCAGGTATTGATTCAGTATACGCAGGACCGCCTTCTTTTATGTTCCTTTCACCGGATTTTTTCGGACAAAAGCTGTTCCAGTTCCTCATAGGATTCCACCTGGTTGATGGCTTCCCTGAGCCTGGCGGAACCTGGCAGGCCTTTGGTATACCAGGACACATGCTTGCGCATTTCCCGGATCCCCAGATATTCCCCTTTGTACCGGATCTGCAGGCGGGCGTGGCGCAGCATCATTTCCCGGATCTCATCCGCCCCGGGCCGCGGCCGCAGCTTCCCGGTGCGCTCATATTCCAGAAGATCGGAGAAGATCCAGGGGTTGCCCTGGGCGCCCCGCCCGATCATCACCCCGTCGCAGCCGGTCTCTTCCATCATGGCAAGGGCCGACGCCCCGGAGACCACGTCGCCGTTTCCGATCACCGGGATGGACACCGCCTCTTTCACCTGGCGGATGATGTCCCAGTCCGCCTTCCCGGAGTAATACTGCTCCCGGGTACGCCCGTGGACCGCCACCGCCGACGCTCCCGCGTCCTCCGCGATCCTGGCGATCTCCACTGCGTTCACATGCTGATCGTCGAAGCCTTTCCGGATCTTCACTGTCACCGGCTTTTGGATCGCTCGGGAAACCTTCTCCACGATCCTGCGGACCAGCCCCGGATCATTCATAAGCGCGGAACCCTCCCCGTTCTTCACCACCTTGGGCACCGGACACCCCATATTGATGTCCAGGATCTGGAAAGGACGGTCTTCGATCCTTCTGGCCGCCTCGCTCATGATCTCCGGATCCGAGCCAAACAACTGCAGGGAAACCGGGTACTCCTCCGGGTGGATCTCCAGCAGCTGTTTTGTATTTCTATTTCCATAGATCAACGCCTTCGCACTGATCATCTCCATACATAAAAGACCCGCTCCCTGCTCCTTACACAGGAGCCGGAACGGCAGATCCGTCACCCCGGCCATGGGCGCCAGGATGTACGGGTTATCCAGTTTCACATTCCCGATGTTCATTTTGGTACACCCCTTCTTGCATTTTGGTACACCCCAAACGTCAATTTAGGACGTAGCCTTTTTGCATTTTGCTACGTCCTCTGTTAAATAATTAACGTTTATTCTTCTCGTAAATAATCCGCAGTCCTTTCAGCGTCAGCTGGGAATCGTACACGTCGATGACCTTCGTCTCTTTGGCGATCATCTTCCCCAGCCCGCCGCTGGCGATGACTTTGGCGTCCGTGTATCCGGAGGCCTCCCGGATCTTCTGAACGATGTACTCGGTCTGTCCCACCTGGCCGAATACCAGACCGGCCTGCATGCCGGAGACGGTATCTTTAGCCAGGATGGATTCCGGCGTGCGGATCTCGATGGCCGGAAGCATGGCCGCCTGGCCCCACATGGCCTGGGCGGAGGTGCGGATCCCCGGCGCGGTCACTGCCGCCTCGAAGGTGCCACCCGGACCCACCAGGTCATAGGTGGTGGCAGTTCCAAAGTCGATGACGATCACCGGCCCCCCGTGGAGGGTGTAAGCCGCCACCGCATCCACGATCCGGTCGGATCCCACCTGTCTTGGGTTCTCCATCTGGATGCTGATCCCTGTCTTGATCCCGGCGGACACTACCATGGGCTTGATCCCAAAGTATTTGATGATGGCGCTTCCCAGAGAATGCATCACATCCGGCACAACGGAAGCCACGATCACCGCGTTGATCTCCGTGCTGGAGATCCCGTGGCGCTCTACCAGCTCCCGCAGGGTGATCCCGTATTCATCGGAAGTCCGCGGCAGCTTGGTGGTCATCCGAAATGTGCCAAGAAGCTCCTCTCCCCGGAAGATCCCCAGTGTAATATTGGTGTTTCCCACATCAATGACTAACAGCATTTATTCAATCTCCTCTCCCAGGAAAAATACCCGGTAATATAACTGCAGCGCCTGGAGAAGTTCCTGCTTCTCCTTCTGGATCTGCTTGATCTTCAGCGCGCTCCCGATGTCGTCGAACATGGGATCTCCCTCCTGGCTGGTCACCTCGAAGCACAGTTCCCCGTTCTCCTCGTACACCAGCGTCAGGATCCCGCCCACATCGTGAACGTAGAGCACGCACATGATCTTCAGTTCATCCTTGATATTGTCCGGAAGCTGGGCAAAATCCGGATTCAGATAATATTTCTCCTCGTAGGAGTTCGCCCCGCACAACACTACTTTATCTTCGTACATGATCCTCTCCCTGTCCGCCGTCCTCCGGCAGACTTCTATACATATCCGTAAATGCCGCGGACCGATACTTCCCCGGCAAAAATCTTCCTCGTCTCACCTTCCCGGGTCCTGACGATCAGTTCGCCTCTCTCGTCGATCCCCAGGGCATGAGCCTCATAGGCTCCCGCAGGGTCCAGCACCTTCACCTCCCGGTCCCGGTTGACAAGCCTTCTGCTGTAAGCCTCCTGCAGGCCGGACAGATCCCTGGTTCCGGCAAATATCTCATAATTCTCCTCAAAACGCTTCAGGATCTCCGCGATCAGCCGACCTCGAATGACTTTCTTCCCGGTCTCCAATCTTAAGGAAGTGGCCGTCTCCCGGATCTCCTCCGGAAATGTCTCCTGATTCACGTTGATCCCCACGCCGATCACCACATAGTGGATGTAATCCACCTCCGCGCTCATCTCTGTCAGGATCCCGCAGATCTTCTTCCCTTTCAGCACCAGGTCGTTGGGCCATTTGATCCCCACTTCCCCGCCGCAGACCGTTTCAATCCCCTCCGCGGCGGCAAGGGCCATCACCAGCGTCAGCATGGAGGCCCGCTCCGGCGGAAACTCCGGCCGCAGCAGCAGCGTCATGTAGATATTCTCTCCCTCCGGCGACTCCCAGGCTCTTCCCCTGCGTCCCCGCCCGGCGCTCTGCCGGTCTGTCACAAAAAGGCTCCCGTGGGGGCTTCCCCCTTCCCCGGCAGCTTTTGCCTGCAGATTGGTGGAATCGGTCTGGGGAAAATATACTACATGGCGTCCGGCCCACCGGGTGCCGATCCGGCTCTCCAGCTCCTCCCTGGAGAGCACATCCGGCGATCCCACAAGCCGGTAACCCTTGTTGCGGACTGCCTGGATCTCATACCCTTCGTCCTTCAACTGTTCCATCACTTTCCACACAGCCGCCCTGGATACCTGGAACCGGCTGCACAGCTGCTGCCCGGAGAGGAATCCTTCGCTCTCCCGCAGCAGACGCAGGATCTCTGTCTTCATATTTCTACTCGGTCTCCCCCAGTGTGGCCACCATCACAGCCTTGATGGTATGGAGCCGGTTCTCCGCCTCGTCGAATACCACGCTGGCCTTGCTTTCAAACACATCCTCTGTTACTTCATTTCCCTTCACCGCCGGCAGACAGTGCATGAAGATGGTGGTATCCTTGCCGGTCCGCTCCATCAGCTCCTGGTTGATCTGATAGGGCTTCAGCATGGCGATCCGCTCTGCCGCCTTGTCTTCCTCTCCCATGGAAGCCCACACATCGGTGTAAAGCACATCTGCGCCCTCTACTCCATTTACGTCGTCAGTCACGGTAATGGAAGAGCCGGACTCTTTGGCATATCCCTGACACAGCGCGATCAGCTCTTTCGTAGGCCACAGCGCCTCCGGCGCCACAATGGCGAAATCTACGCCCACCTTGGAACAGCCGATCATCAGGCTGTTGGCCATATTGTTGCGGCCATCTCCCAGGTAGACGAACTTCAGCCCCTTCAGATATCCGAAATGCTCCCGCATGGTGAGAAGATCCGCCAGGATCTGGGTAGGATGATACTCGTCCGTCAGGCCGTTCCACACCGGAACACCGCTGTATCTGGCCAGGGCCTCCACATGCTCCTGCTTAAATCCGCGGAATTCAATACCGTCGAACATCCGTCCCAGCACCCGGGCCGTATCCTCAATACTCTCCTTATGACCCAGCTGGATCTCATTTCCCGCAAGGTAAGTGGGATTGCCCCCCTCGTCCGCCGCGCCCACGGTAAACGCGCAGCGGGTCCTGGTAGAAGGCTTCTCAAAGATCAGCGCGATATTCTTTCCCTTCAGACTGTTTCCTGTGATCCCCTGCTTCTTCTTCGCTTTCAGGTCCGCAGCCAGATCCAGAAGATACAGGATCTCCTCCGGGGTAAAATCTTTCAGTGTCAGAAAACTTCTTCCTTTTAAATTCATCTGTCCGTCCTCCTAAATGATAGAAATGTGGGCGCCATTACATGCGCCCACCATACGTGCTTTTTATCTTGTGGTCCTGCCAGCTCTCTACTGCTGCTGCCCTTCGCTCTTCTCATCGCTGCTTCCGATCTCCACCACCGACTTCACCAGTCCGGCGATATTCTGGATCTCAGAAGGAATGATGATCTTGGTGGCTTTGCCGTCCGCCGCTTTGGCAAATGCTTCCAGGCTCTTCATGGTCAGCACCGCCTCGTCAGCGCCCGCTTCCTTCAGGAACCGGATACCGTCTGCATTGGCCTGCTGTACCTTCAGGATCGCCTCCGCCTGACCTTCCGCCTCACGGATCATGGCTTCCTTCTGGGCCTCCGCCCGCAGGATGGCTGCCTGCTTCTCCGCTTCCGCGTCAAGTACGGTGGACTCTTTATTTCCTTCCGCCACAAGGATGGTGGACTTCTTCTCGCCCTCTGCCCGCAGGATGGCTTCCCGGCGTTCCCGCTCTGCCTTCATCTGCTTCTCCATGGCGTCCTGGATGGCCGCCGGCGGAATGATATTCTTAAGCTCTACCCGGTTTACCTTGATCCCCCAGGGATCGGTAGCCACGTCAAGGGCCGCCCGCATCTGGGTGTTGATGGTCTCTCTGGAAGTCAGGGTCTGGTCAAGTTCCAGGTCTCCGATGATATTACGAAGGGTGGTGGCCGTCAGGTTCTCGATGGCCATGATAGGATTGGCCACTCCGTAGCAGAACATCTTGGGATCGGTGATCTGGTAGAACACTACCGTGTCAATCCGCATGGTAACGTTATCTTTCGTGATCACCGGCTGGGGAGCAAAATCCACTACCTGCTCCTTCAGATCCACTCTTCTGGCCACCCGGTCGATGATGGGCCATTTGAAATGCACTCCGGTGCCCCAGGTTGCCTGGTAGGCGCCCAGTCTCTCTACCACCATCGCCTGCGCCTGACGTACAAACTTTACACAGGAGATCAGTATCAGTATGATAATGACCAAAATAATAATACCAAGAATACTCAGGATCATTTTTTCTCCTCCTTCTCTCTTACGATCAGTTTTACACCCTGGATCCCGTCGATGACCACCACGGTGTTCTTCCCGATGTAGCCGTCCGGCTCATCTGTCTTCGCCGACCACTCCTGGCCGTTGACCTCCACGCGCCCGGTGGACTTCAGGGTGTCCACCTCTTCCAGCACCAGCCCGTGCTGGCCGATCAGGCTCTCTGCGTTGGTCTTTGTCCGGTCCTTGTTAAAATACTTCACCGCGATGGGCCTTGTCAGGACCAGCAGAATAATGGAAACCACAAGGAAAACGCCCACCTGCACCGCCGTGCCGAATCCGAAGACCCCTGCAAGGAACGCAGCCAGCGCGCCCAGGGCGAACCAGATCGTGGTCAGGCCCATGGTTATGATCTCAATGATCAGCAATACTATGAAAATTACCAGCCAGTATACCGTCTGCATCGTCAGCCCTCTTTTCTTCCAGATTCCTTACCCCTTATCTTACTATACTTCCCGCCATAAAGCAACGAAAATCAGCGCCGCTGCCGGCTGGCCTCGAACATCAGGACCGTGGCCGCCACCGCCGCGTTCAGGGACTCTACCTGCCCCTTCATGGGGATCCGGATCCACCGGTCCGCCGCCTCTGCCACCTCCCGGCGAAGCCCGTTTCCTTCATTTCCAATAAGGAAGGCGCAGGGCTTTCGGTAATCCTCCTGGTCATAGCTATTCTTCCCCTCCAGGTGGGCCGCATACATGAGGATCCCTTTTTTCTTCATTTCCGCCAGGGCTTCCGTAAGATCCCGGCAGCGGCAGACAGGCATCCGATAGACGGATCCCATGGTGGAGCGGATGGTCTTGGGATTATAGAGATCCACGCAGTCCCCTCCCAGGATGATCCCGGTCACTCCCGCCCCCTCTCCGGTCCGCAGGATGGTGCCAAGATTCCCCGGGTCCTGCAGGCCGTCCAGCACAAGGAGAAGGGGATCCGTCTCTGAGAGGATCTGCTCCAGAGCTGCTTCTTTTCTGTCCACTACCGCCAGCACCCCCTGAGGCGTCTGGGTGTCAGACACATGGGAAAATACATGATCCGAAAGGATCTCTGCCGGGATCCCGGAACTTTTTACCTTTTCCCAGATCTCCGGCGCCTTCCCAAGGAAAGATTCCGAGAAATACACTTCCCGCACCCGCTCCCGGGGCGCCTCTTCAAACATCCGGGGCCCCTCTGTCACGAAGATCCCTTCCTGGTCTCTTATCTTTCGCTTCTTTACCAGATTCACAAGCCGTTTGACTTTTCCGTTGGCCGTGCTGGTGATCACCGGCCTACTCATTTTTTTCATACTTGGCGAATTTCTTAAGATCCGCATTCGCCCCGATGAGGATCAGGATCATATCCCGCTTCAAAGGCTTCCTGGGATCCGGCGTCACATCCACGTCGTCCCCTTCTCTTAAACCGATCACATTGACCCCGTGGTTCCTGCGCACATTCAGCTCCTCCAGGGATTTGCCGATCCAGGTCTCCGGCAGCACCATCTCCATCACGCTGTATTCCGGGGAAAGGGCCACCCAGTCCGCGAAACTGGAGGACACAATGCTTTTTGCCACCTGGCTTCCTGCCTCCTTCTCCGGGAAAATGACGGAATCCGCCCCGATCTTTCTAAGTACGGTGGCATGGAGCTCGTTCTTGGCCTTGGCCAGCACATAGGGCACTCCCTCGTCCTTGGACACCAGCGTGGCCATAATGCTGGCCTCCATGTTGTCGGCGATGGCCACGATCACCCCGTCCAGGTTCCGGGTTCCCAGGGACCGGATCACTTCCGGGTCCTCAATATCCGCCTTCATGGCGTAGGAGACATATTTCGAGATCTCCTCGATCCGCTCCATATGGTTGTCCACCGCGATCACGTCGCAGCCCAGTCCCTGCAGGGTGATGGCCGCGCTCTCTCCAAAACTTCCTAATCCAAATACTGCATACTGTTTCTTCATCTCATTTCCTCCCCTTAACCTACCATAACTCTCTCTCCCGGCAGCTCTCTCAACCGGGTCTTGGGATTTGCCTTGCCTGCGAACACCAGCGCCAGGGTAACCGGACCGATCCGGCCTGTATACATCAGGATCATCAGGATCACCTGGCTCGCCCGCTCCAGATGGGGCGTCAGATCCGCCGTCAGCCCTACTGTGGCAATGGCTGAGGTCGTCTCATAAACAATATCTATCAGAGATACGCTGTCCGCTTCGATCACCGCGATCAGCATAGTCCCTCCCAGGAAAATGCCCATAGCCAGCATGGCCACCGCGAACCCTGTCCGGAAGTTCTCAAAGGTGATCTTCCGGCCAAAACATTCGATATTCTTCCCTCCCCGCACCGTCGTCAGACAGGCCAGGATCAGCATGGCCATGGTGGTGGTCTTGATACCGCCGGCAGTTCCTGCCGGGGAACCTCCGATGAACATCAGGATACTGCACAGAAGCTTGGTCTCATCATAGAGGGGACCCTGGGGCATGGTGAAGAATCCTGCCGTCCTGGTGGTCACCGACTGGAAAAGTGCCGAGAAGACCTTCTCCCCTGCAGACATGCCCCTCATGGTCTCCGGATTCCCCTGCTCCATCAGGAAGATCAGCGCCGCGCCGCCAAAGATCAGCACCGCCGTCATCACCAGCACCAGCTTGGTGTGCAGGTTAAGCCCCACCACGCCGCTCACCGGCGACTGCCGCCGCTTTAAGGTCAGGCGGATCATATGGAGCACGTCAAACCACACCACGAATCCCAGACCTCCCAGCACGATCAGCGCCATGGTGGTAAGATTCACAAGCGGGTTGGCCGAATACACAGACAGGCTGGTGGTCCCAAGGATGTCGATCCCGGCGTTACAGAACGCGGAGATGGCGTGAAAGATGGAGTACCCCAGCCCTTTGATCAGTCCATATTCCGGGACAAACTGGAAGGCGTAGAACAAAGCGCCGGCCCCTTCCACCACGAAGGTGCCGATGATGACTTTCTTCACCAGGCCTACGATCCCGCCCAGCCGGTCCATATTGTAAGTCTCCTGGATCACGATCCGTTCTTTGACAGTGATCCGCTTCCTGAGCAGGAAGAAAAAGGAAGCCATACAGGCCACCACGCCCAGACCGCCGATCTGGATCAGCAGCATCAGGACGATCTTCCCGAACAGGGTAAACTGCGTCGCCGGTGTGATGGTGATAAGCCCGGTCACACACACCGCAGTGGTTGATGTAAACAGAGCGTCGATGAACGCGATGGGCTGCTGGTTGCTCACTGGCAGCCACAAAAGCACGCCGCCCAGGAAGATCACTCCCAGGAACCCGGCGGCCAGGATCCGCATGGTATTCCACCGGACGCTTCTGCGTCTGTTTCTCATGTTCCCCTCTCCTTTATCATGGTTTTGGAACTGTCCGGTCCGGGAGCGCTAGACTTTGAACCGGTATCCCACGCCCCAGATGGTCTCAATGTACTGAGGATTGGAGGTATCCACCTCGATCTTCTCACGGATCTTCTTGATATGGACCGTCACCGTGGCGATATCCCCGATGGATTCCATATCCCAGATCTCCCGGAACAATTCTTCTTTAGTATACACATGATTGGGGTGGCTTGCAAGAAAAGTCAGCAAGTCAAATTCCTTGGTGGTGAAATTCTTCTCCTGCCCGTTGACCCACACCCTGCGGGCTGTGGTGTCGATCCTGAGTCCCCGGATCTCGATCACCTTATTCTTGGGCGCCGCGCTCTCTGTCAGCCGGTCGTACCGGGCCATATGGGCCTTCACCCGGGCCACCAGCTCGCTGGGGCTGAAAGGCTTGGTCATATAGTCGTCCGCTCCCAGGCCCAGTCCCCGGATCTTGTCAATATCGTCCTTTTTGGCCGATACCAGGATGATGGGGGTATTCTTCACATCCCGAATCTGCCGGCAGATGTCGAACCCGTCGATCCCCGGGAGCATAAGGTCCAGGATATAGAGGTCGTACTCCTCCTCCAGCGCCTTTTTAAGCCCGGTCTCCCCGTCATTTGCCACTTCCACGGCAAACCCGCTCAGCTCCAGATAATCCTTTTCCAGATCCGCAATGCTCTCTTCGTCTTCCACGATCAATATTTTACTCATGAACCGGTACCTCCTGATATTTTCTAAGGACGAAATACATGGTCGTCCCCGTATGCTCCCGACTGGTCGCCCAGATCTTGCCCCCGTGCTCTTCGATGATCTTCTTCACGATGGAAAGCCCGATGCCGCTTCCTCCCTTGGAAGAATTCCGGGAAGCGTCCGTCCGGTAGAACCGGTCGAAGATATTGGGCAGATCCTTTGCCGCGATCCCCTTGCCGTTGTCCTCGATCTCCGCCTGGATAAAGTCTCCCACATCCTTCACCCGCAGATTGATCTTAGCCTTATCCTTGTCCATATATTTCAGCGAATTGTTGACGATATTGTGGATCACCCGCTTCATCTGTTCCGCGTCCGCGATCACCCGCACGTCCGGGGTCACATAGTTGAAATACCCGAATTCCACATTCTTGGACTCCAGCTCCACAGACAGATCCTCCGCGCAGTCGTTGAAATACTCGTTCACCGACAGGATGTCGAAATTATAAGGGATCCGGTTGGTGTCGATCTTGGAGTACAAAGTCAGCTCATTGATCAGAAGATCCATCTCGCTGGCCTTATTGTAGATGGTTCGGATATATTTATCCACCTTCTCCGGAGTGTCCGCCACCCCGTCCATGATCCCTTCCGCGTACCCCTTGATGGTGGTCACCGGGGTCTTCAGATCATGGGAAATGTTGCTGATCAGTTCTTTGTTCTCCCGGTCGTAGGCAAGCTTCTCCTCCGCCGTGTCCTTAAGCCGCCGGCGCATGTCCTCCATGTCCCGGCACAGCTGACCCAGCTCGTCATTTCCCTGGGCCCGCAGTTCAAAGTCCAGGTTCCCCTCCTTGATGTTCTTGGCCGCCACCTGCATCCGTTTCAGGGGAAGCTTCACGCTCCGGTAGATCCAGAACATCAGGACAGAAGCGGTCAGCACCAGGATCAATACTACTCCCAGAAGCATATCCCAGAACAGGGCTTCCACCTCAGGGATCATATTGCTCACATCCGCCACGATAAAGGCGCTTCCCTCCTCCCCGTCAGAGAAGTGGAAATCAATCTGCTTCACCAGGGACTGGGCGTCTCCGCCCAGGTAGATCCCATTTTCCGAGCTGGTGTTCTCCGCCTTGTATCCGGGGAGCTGCCGGATCACCTTGTCCACCTCCTCCCGGTCGGCGCCGATGTAGATGACCGTGTTGTCCTTGCGCACCAGAAGGTAGGCTCCTTTTTCTTCCAGCTTCTCGTTGATCTCCTCCAGGAAGGCGGCCTCCTCCATCTCGTCCGGATCCTCCCGTATCAGCTCCTGCAGCTTGTGATAGGACCTCTCCGTCAGCCTGGACAGCACCTGCATGGAGTTGGACAGGCTCTCCCTGGTTGTATTTTCAATTCCGTATGTCTTTTCGATGGCGCCGATCTGATAGGTGGAAAATGCGAAATACATCAGCACCGTCAGACAGATGGGCAAAAGGATCACCGTCAAAAAGGCAATGAACAGTCTGGTTTTCAGTTTCATGCCAGTTTCCTCCAAAGGTAAGTATAGCATGAATACGGGCGCTTCACACCAAAGCGCCCGTAAATTTCAG
>NZ_DBGCJQ010000036.1:0-2848 GCF_048354975.1 Massilistercora timonensis
GCCTGCATTTTCTTAAATGTTTCGTCGTCAATTTCATATGGTGTGAACTGCTGATCACTCATGCTTATTCCTCTTTCCGACCACACAACGCCACTATTATTCTATCTAGCGTTCTCTGGTTAATTATCCTCTGTCCATTCTTTTTGCCGGAACACCAATATATGTACCAGCCAATTTAATGTTATCTATCACTACTGCTCCAGCCCCAATAACTGTGTCTGAAATCACTGCAATATTGTTACTTATAACAGTACCGGCTCCAACCCATACATGTTTTCCTAACTCAACAGTACCAGCTAAATGCGCACCCACTGAAACATGAACATAGTCATTAATCACATTATCATGATCCACGGTAGCACCGGTGTTTATGATGCAACCTTTATCGATGGAAGTCCCCGGATTAACTACTGTTCCCGCCATAAGAACAGTACCAGATCCTATTGATATATCCTCTGCCACAACTGCACTTGGGTGAATCAAAGTAATTACATTCAGTCCTGCTTCTTCCAACGCTTGCTGAATACGTTCTCTTATCTTGCTATTTCCTATTGCTACAAAGAAATCAGATTTCAGTTCATTATTACATCCGTATGCATCTTTCTCAGCTCCAATGACCGGATATCCTGCGCACTCTTTCTTGGTGGAATCATCATCAAGGAAGGCTATATTCGTATAACCGTTCAATTTAGCTATGTCAGCGACAACCTTTCCATGACCGGAAGCGCCGATTATTATAAGTCTGTTATTCTTCATTTCCCATAAACTCTTCCATTGTCGCTGAAGTTTCGCTTGATATACCATCTCTGTGGATTACCTTGCCCACTGTATCTAAAATAATCTTCACATCGCCTGCAAAAGTAATGTGATCTACGTACTCTACATCGTAGTTGAACTTATCCTGCCAAGAAACAGTATTCCTTCCATGTATCTGAGCAAGCCCGGTCAAACCCGGCCTCACCTCATGTCTGCGATGTTGATGCTCACTGTAACGATCCAGATATCTGACTAGCAGTGGTCTTGGTCCTACAACTGCCATATCACCTTTAATGATATTTACGAGCTCCAAAAGCTCGTCACAACTGGACTCCCTTATAGCTCGGCCTACCCTGGTAAGACGCACCTTATCCGGAAGCAATTCTCCATTTTCATCCCGTGCATCAGTCATCGTACGGAACTTATACAGCTTAAATATCTTCTCATCTTTGCCTGGACGATCCTGAGTGAATACAACTGGCGATCCAAGCTTGGTGCGTACAACTAAGGCTGTCACTGCCAGTACCGGGCTTAGGACAACCAGTGCCCCTGTAGCTAGAGTACAATCAAGCGGTCTCTTCACATATCTTTCATAGAACCCCTGCGGATGCTTTTGAAGCGTCTCAGACTCTTTCTTCTCATCTATTCTTTCTTTTACAAATGCTGTCACGCCGGCTGCAGCACTTACCGTTACCATTCCCCCGGCAATCTTAAAGCAAGTTGCAAGTACGTTATTCATTAATTCCTACCTTTATTCGAAACATGCACGGAACACTGCAATGATCCTATCCTGCTGCTCCGAAGTCATTTTATTATCACTTGGTAGGCACAGTCCCCTCTGGAATATATCCATGCCCACATCCAGTGGCTTACCATCGGATCCTACTGCACCACCGGCAATATATGCATTGGTCTTGGCTCTGCCGTTGCCTTCCCTGGTGATAAACGGATTCATCCTGTAGACCGGCTGCATATGCATGGGCTTCCAGATGGGACGCCCCTCGGCATTATACCTTGCCAACGTCTCCAGGATCTCCATGGGACAGCTCCTTCCTGGTTCCGGGATGTACAGGGATTCCTGCTCCCCGCGCACCTGCCGGCACATGGCCTCCGGATCGATGACCAGGCAGGACAGCCAGTAGTTGGGCTCGGAGTTTTCCGCGTCAAACGGATTCATCCGTACTGGAAGGCCCTTAAAGCCCTCCCTGTACCGCTCGTAAATGGCCTTCTTCTGTGCGATATGCTCCTTTAAGTACGGGAACTGTCCCCGCACCACCCCGGCGATCACGTTGCTCATCCGGTAGTTGTAGCCCACTTCCTCATGCTGGTACCAGGCCGCGTTCTCCCGGGACTGGGTGGACCATTTCCGGGCCCGGTCCGCCGCATCCTTATCATCGGTCAGGAGCATCCCCCCGGCAGAGCCGGTGATGATCTTGTTCCCGTTGAAGGAGATGGCGTTATAGGTGCCGAAGGTCCCGGTCTGCTGTCCCTTATAGGAAGCCCCCAGGGATTCCGCCGCATCCTCGATGATCATGGCCCCATGGCGTTCACAGACAACCCGCAGCTCATCGATCTTTCCCGGCGTCCCGTATAAATGGGCCATAACAACGACCCGGACCTCCGGATACAGTTCAAAGGCCTTTTCCAGGGCCACTGGATCCATGTTCCAGGTGTCGTATTCGGTATCAATGAACACCGGGACTCCGCCCTCATACACCACCGGATTTACGGTGGCAGAAAAGGTCATGTCCGAGCAGAACACCTTCTCCCCGGGCTTTACCCCGGCCAGCTTCACGGCCAGGTGGAGGGCAGAGGTGCCGGTGGCCAGCGCCACGGCATACTTACACCCCACGGTCTCGCAGGCCAGACGTTCCACCTCGTTGATATTCTCTCCGACGGTGGACATCCAGTTCTTTTCATAGGCGTCCTTTATATATTCCAGCTCCGGCCCGTGCATGGTGGGCGAGCTGAGCCAGATCTTTTTTTCAAATGGTGTGAGACGTTCGTCTGCATGGAACATGTGATCATCCCCCTTGTTTTTAATAGAAAAACATCCTGTTTCCACAGGATGTTTTCTTCTGGTTAAGGCCCC
>NZ_DBGCJQ010000037.1:0-4557 GCF_048354975.1 Massilistercora timonensis
TCAGGGAGGGGTGTTCGAGGATATCCGCATCCGTCACGCCCAGGAGATCGCGGAACTGGACCTGGACGGCTATGCGGTAGGCGGGTTGGCGGTAGGAGAATCTCATGAGGAAATGTACCGGATCCTGGATGCGGTGGTGCCCTATCTGCCGGTCAATAAGCCCACGTATCTGATGGGCGTGGGAACCCCTGCCAATATCCTGGAGGCAGTGGACCGGGGGGTGGATTTCTTTGACTGCGTCTATCCTACCCGGAACGGGCGGCACGGACATGTATACACCAACCAGGGGAAACTGAATCTGTTTAACGCTAAATATGAACTGGACACCCGGCCCATTGAGGAGGGCTGCCAGTGTCCGGTGTGCAGAAGGTATTCAAGGGCCTATATCCGGCATCTTCTGAAGGCCAGAGAAATGCTGGGCATGCGGCTTTGCGTGCTCCACAATCTCTACTTCTACAACACCATGATGGCGGAGATCCGGGAGGCTATCGAGGCCGGAAATTATCAGGAATATAAGAAGAGAAAACTGGAGGGAATGCAGAAAATTTCCCGGAATTAGGCGAAAGCACTTGAAGAAACCGGTTTTTTTGTGTATGATAGCAATAGTGTGAAAAGAGATTTAGGAGGAATTCAGTATGTTCGCATTAGCATCACAGAGCGGCGGCGGAAGCTGGGGCCTGCTGATCATTATATATGTAGTGATCTTTGGCGGTTTCTGGTTCATCTTTATCCGTCCTCAGAAAAAGGAGCAGAAAAGAGTACAGGCAATGATCGCAGATATGGAAGTTGGAGATACCGTGCTGACCACCAGCGGGTTCTACGGCGTGATCATCGACATCAGCGACGACGATGTGATCGTAGAATTTGGAAGTAACCGGAACTGCCGGATTCCAATGCAGAAAGCGGCGATCGCGCAGCTTGAGAAGGCTTCTTCAACAGAATAGACGAAGAACGAAAGATACCGCTGAATAACTGACTGACAGGTTATGAGGCGGTATTTTTTATTAGAATCAAGAAAGGAAGAACGACTATGGTAAGAGAAGATCTGACAAAAATCATGCAGGACAGATTTCACAAGGAGATCCGGGAAGCGGACGACAAAGAGATCTATCTGGCGCTGATGTCTTATACAAAGGAAAAACTTAAAAGACTTCCAGAGATCACAGGTGAGCGGAAGCTCTATTATATTTCCGCGGAGTTCCTGATCGGGAAGCTGCTCTCCAACAACCTGATCAATCTGGGGATCTACGAGGAAGTGGCGGAAGTCCTGAGAGAAAACGGGAAATCTCTTGGCGCTATCGAGGAGATGGAACCGGAGCCGTCCCTTGGAAACGGCGGCCTGGGCCGGCTTGCCGCCTGTTTCCTGGATTCCATCGCCACTCTGGGACTTTCCGGAGACGGCATCGGACTGAACTATCATATGGGGCTTTTTAAGCAGGTGTTCGAGGGGAACAAGCAGAAGGAGACCCCCAATCCCTGGATCGAACCAGAGGGCTGGCTTACAGACGCAGGCGTCAGCTTCCAGGTTCCCTTTAAAGATTTTACCCTGACTTCTAAATTGTACGATATCGATGTGGCCGGGTACCAGAACGGAAGGAACAAGCTCCATCTCTTTGATGTGGAAGGGGTGGATGAGAGTATCATCGGGGACGGGATCTCTTTTGACAAGCACAATATCCAGAAGAACCTGACCCTGTTCCTCTACCCGGACGACAGTGACGAGGCGGGAAATCTCCTGCGGATCTATCAGCAGTATTTCATGGTGTCCAACGGGGCGCAGCTGATCCTGAAGGAATGTGAGGAGAAGGGATATGAGCTTCGCAGGCTTCACGAGCATGTGGCGATCCAGATCAACGACACCCATCCGTCCATGGTGATCCCGGAGCTGATCCGGCTGCTTGTGCAGCGCCATATTGATTTCAACGAGGCGGTGGAGATCGTCCAGAAGACCTGCGCTTACACTAATCATACCATCCTGGCGGAGGCGCTGGAGAAATGGCCGGTTTCCTATCTGGAGCAGGTAGTGCCTCAGCTGGTGCCCATTATCCGGGAGCTGGACCTGCGGGCGAAGGGGAGATACCAGGATCCCAGGGTAGCCATCATTGATGAGGAGAACCGGGTGCATATGGCCCATATGGACATCCACTACGGGTGCAGCGTCAACGGAGTGGCGGAACTGCACACAGAGATCCTGAAGAACTCGGAGCTGAAGCCTTTTTACGATATTTATCCGGAGAAATTCAACAACAAGACCAACGGCATCACCTTCCGCAGATGGCTTCTCTACTGTAACCGGGAGCTGGTAAAATGGCTGGACCGGTATGTGGAAAGGGACTTCCGCAAGGACGCCATGGCCCTGGAAAGCCTGCTGGCCCACAAGGATGATCCGGAGGCGCTTACTTCTCTTCTGGAGGTAAAGCACCAGAAGAAGGTGGAACTGGCGGAATATCTGGAGGAGACCCAGGGGATCCAACTGGATCCGGAGTCCATTTTTGACATCCAGATCAAGCGGCTTCATGAGTATAAGCGGCAGCAGATGAATGTGCTGGCAGTGATCGCCAGGTACCTGGAGATCAAGAGAGGGAAGAAGCCCTCCCGTCCTGTGACGGTGATCTTCGGGGCCAAGGCGGCTCCGGCCTACGCCATTGCCAAGGATATCATCCATGTGATCCTGTGCCTGCAGGAACTGATCGACCAGGATTCGGAGGTATCTCCGTATCTGAAGGTAGTGATGGTGGAGAATTATAATGTGACGCTGGCAGAGCGGCTGATCCCGGCCTGCGACGTGTCCGAGCAGATCTCCCTGGCCTCCAAGGAGGCTTCCGGGACCGGCAATATGAAGTTCATGCTGAACGGGGCGGTGACCCTGGGGACGGAAGACGGCGCCAATGTGGAGATCCATCAGCTGGTGGGGGACGAGAATATCTATATCTTCGGCGCTTCCAGCGAGGAAGTGATCCGGCACTATGAGAAGAGGGACTACCGGGCGGCGGATTATTATATCCAGGATGAAGAAATCCGGGAGTGGATCAATTTCATCATCAGCCCGGAGATGATGAAGATCGGGGATCCCTATCACCTGTTGAAGATCCATGCGGAACTGATCCAGAAGGACTGGTTTATGACTCTTCTGGACGTGAAGGAATATGTAAATATGAAAGAGCGGGTATACGCGGATTATGAGGACCGGATGGCCTGGGCGAAGAAGATGCTGGTGAACATCGCGAAAGCCGGATTCTTCTCTTCAGACCGGACCATTGCGGAGTATAACCGGGATATCTGGCATCTGAGATAGGAGGCGAGAGCGGATGATCAATTATTCAGAAGACAAGGACCGGCAGTACCATATCCAGGTGGCGGAAGGAGAAGTGGGCCGGTATGTGATCCTGCCGGGAGATCCCAAGCGCTGTGAGAAGATCGCGGCACATTTCGAGAATCCCAGGCTGATCGCGGACAGCCGGGAATATGTGACTTACACCGGCTATCTGGATGGGGAGAAGGTAAGTGTGACTTCCACCGGGATCGGAGGACCATCCGCAGCGATCGCTATGGAAGAATTGTCCCGGGTGGGAGCGGACACCTTTATCCGGGTGGGCACCAGCGGCGGTATGGCCCTGGAGGTCAAAAGCGGCGATGTGGTGATCGCTTCTGGCGCCATCCGGATGGAAGGGACCAGCAGGGAATACGCGCCCATTGAGTTCCCGGCGGTGGCGGACGTGGAAGTGACCCAGGCGCTGATCCAGGCGGCCAGGAAGCTTGGACAGGAGTATCACGTGGGGGTAGTCCAGTGCAAGGATTCCTTCTATGGACAGCATTCCCCGGAGACCAAACCGGTGGGATATGAACTTTTGAATAAATGGGACGCCTGGGTGAAATGCGGATGCCTGGCCTCAGAGATGGAGTCAGCGGCGCTTTTTGTCGTCGGCAGCTGGCTGAAGCTCCGGGTGGGGACTGTGCTCCTTACCATGGCCAACCAGGAGCGGGCCAAAAAAGGCCTGCCAAACCCGGTGGTACACGATACCGAGGCGCCTATCCAGACGGCGGTGGAGGCCATCCGCAGCCTGATCCGGCAGGACAAGGAAAAATAAGGGAAAAGAAAGGAGCGTGGGAAGTATGAGTACACCACATAATGAAGCGGGAAAAGGAGAGATCGCGAAAACCGTACTGATGCCCGGAGATCCGCTGCGGGCAAAATACATTGCAGATCATTATCTGGAAGGAGCCAGATGTTTTAACACGGTGCGGAACATGCTGGGGTATACCGGCACCTATCACGGGAAAGAGATCTCGGTGATGGGCGGCGGCATGGGAATGCCTTCCGTCGGGATCTACAGCTATGAGCTGTATCATTTCTACGATGTGGAATCCATCATCCGCATCGGCTCGGCGGGAGCGCTGCAGGATGAACTGAACGCCAGGGATATCGTGATCGGCATGGGCGCCTGCACCAACTCGGATTATGCCAGCCAGTACCGTCTGCCGGGAACCTACGCTCCCATCGCAGACTACGGACTTCTTAAGAAGGCTGTAGATGTGGCAGAGGAAAAGGGGATCCCG
>NZ_DBGCJQ010000038.1:0-28270 GCF_048354975.1 Massilistercora timonensis
GGTTTTGATATGAGGGTGATCGCGGGCACTGCCAGGAGATTACAACTGAAGACGCTGGATGGGTTTGAGACTCGGCCCACCACGGACCGGATCAAGGAGACTCTGTTCAATATGCTGACGCCCTACCTCTATGACTGTATTTTTCTGGATCTTTTCGCGGGAAGCGGTGGAATCGGGATCGAGGCGCTGAGCCGCGGAGCCATGAAGGCGTATTTTGTGGACAATAATCCGAATGCTATCGCCTGTATCAAGGAGAATCTGAAGCATACCCGGCTTTTCCAGAAGGGGGAGACTATGCCGGTGGATGTGCTGACGGCGCTTAAAAGGCTGGAAGGAAACCAGCAGTTTGATTTTATTTTCATGGATCCGCCCTATGGAAAGGGCCTGGAGCGTGAGGCACTGGAATATCTGGCGGGTTCGGAGCTTCTGGCGGAGGAGGGTGTGATCATCGTGGAGGCTGCCAGGGAGACGGAGTTTGATTATCTGGACAGTCTGGGCTTTACTGCGATCAAGACCAAGATCTACAAGACAAACAAGCATGTGTTTATCGAGCCAAAGGGGAGGAAAACGGTATGTTAAGAGCGGTCTATCCGGGCAGCTTTGATCCGGTCACTTACGGTCACCTGGATATTATCCGGCGTTCCTGTCATATGGTGGACGAATTAATTGTCGGAGTATTGTATAATAAGGCAAAAATGCCGTTGTTTTCGGTAGAAGAACGTGTTAGAATGTTAGAAGAGACTACAAAAGACTTACCAAACGTCAAAGTGGTTCCATTTGAGGGATTGTTAGTGGAATTTGCCAGAAAGATGGAAGCCCGGATGGTGGTGAGAGGACTGAGGGCGGTCACGGATTTTGAGTATGAGCTTCAGATGGCTCAGACCAATCACAAGCTGGAGCCCGCCGTGGAGACGGTTTTTCTTACCACAAGCCTGGAACATTCTTATCTTAGTTCCACGATCGTGAAAGAAGTGGCAGCTTTTGGAGGGGATATTTCTCAGTTCGTGCCGGAGGCGGTCGAGACAAAGGTACGGGAGAAAATAATCAAAAAAGGAGAGTGTAAATAATGAGCAGCCGTATTGAACAGATCATTGAAGAAATCGAGGAGTACATCGACAGTTGTAAATTTCAGCCTCTGTCCACCACGAAGATCATCGTCAACAAGGATCAGATGGATGAGTTGCTGCGGGAACTTCGCATGAAGACCCCGGACGAGATCAAGCGGTATCAGAAGATTATCGCCAATAAGGACGCCATCCTGGCAGATGCCCAGGCCAAGGCGGACAGTATGATCGAGGAGGCCCAGATCCAGACCAACGAGCTGGTCAGCGAGCATGAGATCATGCAGCAGGCTTACGCCCAGGCAAATGAAGTGGTGACCGCGGCCACCGAGCAGGCCCAGGAGATCCTGGACAATGCCACCAGAGACGCCAACGACATCCGTATCGGAGCGATGCAGTACACCGACGATCTTCTGGCAAATGCAGAGAGCATCATCGGACATACCCTGGACAGCTACACCACCAAATATGACGGACTGGTCAATTCCCTGCAGGAGTGTTACGACATGGTCCGCAACAACCGGTCTGAGCTGGAGATCCCGGAGCAGTCGCCCCAGGGACTTGAGGCAGAGTATGGAAATGCCCCGGTTGAGGAGGAAGAATCCTTTGATCTGGACGAGGAGATCTAAGTTTTAGACAGACAGAATGAAAGCATAAGAAAAGATAACAGACTGGTCACCATTGCGGTGGCCAGTTTTTGTGTGATATAAGGGAAAATGGAGAGACCGCTTCCCTGGATCATGCTCCGGGTCTGGGCCACGGAGCACCAGCCGCCAAAGGAGACCATCCCCATACAAAGCGAGAACCTGGCCGGAAAAGAAAGAGGAAGGTTTCCGGTCAGGGCGGCGCCGTTTGTGACTTCCAGGGAGGACAGCAGGACCTGGAAGGGCAGGGATCCCCGGAAGGGAAGAAGGCGCATTAGCTGGATCAGGATGGAGAATAGGATGATATAGCCTCCGATCCGGGTGATGGCGGTGAAGCCGTCCATAATAGCGCTATCCATTCCATCTGGGAGCTCACCTGGGAATTTCCGGCCTTTTGCAGGAGCGGATGATCTCAGATCAATGCTGTATTTCCCCGAATGACAGCGGGACTTCCGGGGGCGGAAAAGAAAGCTTAGAAGCAGTGGGGGAACCCACAGAAGGAGAAGGGAAAGAGGAGCCAGGGCGGGGGCCTGCAGACACTGGACGGCTACGAATCCCAGGACGAACATGGGGCTGGTGTTGTTGCAGAAAGAGAGGAGATACTGGCCTTCTTCCAGGGAGATCCTTCCGGCGCGGGTGAGATCGGCAGCTGTTTTACTCCCCATGGGATAACCGCAGAGAAAGCCGGTGAGCATAACATAGGATCCATAATCAGAGACGCCAAATAGGGGACGCAAAAAACGGCCGGTGATCCGGGCGAGGCCCTGGATCGCCGGGGAGCCAAGCAGCAGATTGGACAGGATGAGAAAGGGGAGAAGGGCGGGAAGCACTGTGTTAAACCAGAGCAGCAGACCGGCCTGCGCTCCCTCTAAGATCACCCCGGGGAACAGGATTATCAGCGCGAAGAGAATGAGGGTTTCCGCTGTCATAAGGGTTTGTTTCATGGGATATCCTGCCGATCAAAGATTCTTGATTTTATTTTATGGAACCGGTTGAATTTTTATGAATTCAGTTCCATAATAGAAGGTAGGATATGGGGACCTTCTTTTTGGGTCCGAATGCAAAAGAAAAGAGGTAAGGAAACATGGCAGTATTAACAGAAGTAAAACCAGAAAGAGTCTTTCACTTTTTTGAGGAATTGTGCAAGATTCCCCACGGGACTTTCGACACAAAGCGCATCAGTGATTACTGCGTGGCGTTTGCCAAGGAGCGCGGGCTGGAAGTAGAGCAGGATGAGGCCAACGACGTGATCATCAAAAAGCCCGGGACGCCAGGCTATGAGAACAGCGAGCCGGTGATCCTTCAGGGGCATATGGATATGGTGTGTGAGAAAACTCCGGATTCTGATCATGATTTCAAGACCGACGGTCTGGATCTCTATGTGGAAGACGGTTATGTAAAGGCACGGGGAACGACCCTTGGCGGCGACGACGGAATCGCCATTGCCATGGCTATGGCAATCCTGGACAGCGATGATATCCCTCATCCTCCCATTGAGGCGGTATTTACCGTAGATGAGGAGACTGGTATGGGCGGAGCAGAAGCTGTGGATCTGTCCGGATTAAAGGGAAAGAAGCTTCTGAATATCGACTCCGAGGAGGAAGGCGTCCTGACTTCCGGCTGCGCAGGCGGTATCGTATTTGAGACCCTGATCCCGGTGGCAAGAGAGGAAAAAGAAGGGACGAAGGTTCGCATCAAGGTTCACGGGCTTCTGGGCGGACATTCCGGAAATGAGATCCATCGTCAGAGAGGAAATGCCCACAAGATGCTGGGACGGCTTCTCTACCGGATCCAGAAAGAAGCAGCCTTCGACCTGATCTCCATCAACGGCGGCTCCAAGGACAACGTGATCGCCTCCGAGTCCGAAGCAGTTCTGCTGGCAGCGGAAAAGGATGTGGACAAGATCCTTGCTATGGCAGAAGAGATGAAGGAGATCTGGCTTGGGGAATTTATGGGAGAAGAACCCACCCTGGATGTAACGGCAGCGGCAGAAGGCGCAGCCAAAGAAGCGGCTCTGACCAAAGAGGCAGGAGAGCGGGTGATCGCTTATCTGATGCTTTGCCCCAACGGTCTTATTGAGTACAGCAGGAAGCTGAAAGGCCTGGTAGAGACTTCTCTGAATATCGGCGTAGTGGAGACCTCGGAAGACAAGGTGCGCACCGTTTACCTGATCCGCAGCTCCGTGGAGAGCCGGAAGCAGCAGCTGAGAGAGCAGCTGGAGCAGTGCGGAAAAGTGGTTGGTGGAACCACCAGGACCATCAGCGAGTATCCGGCATGGCAGTTTAATCCGGATTCGGAACTTCGGAAAGTCATGGTAGATATCTATGAGAAAATGTTCGGGAAAGAGCCGGTGGTATCTGCGGTGCACGCAGGACTGGAGTGCGGGTTGTTCCTGGGGAAACGCCCGGATCTGGATTGCGTATCCTTTGGCCCCAACATCCTGGACATCCATTCCTTTAATGAGAAGCTGGATATCGCTTCCACAGAGCGTACCTGGGAATTCTTAAAGGAGATCCTGAAAGAACTGAAGTAAGCATTTCTTAAAATGTTAAAAAGAGGGACAGCGCCCGGCGGCGCTGTCCCGTTTCTTTTCAGTCATATTCTATTGCGCCAGTTCCTCCCAGCGCTCATATAAGGTCTCCAGTTCTTCCTGGATACCGGCTTTTTCCCGGGCCAGTTCCTGGCAGCGGACAGAGTTGGTGTAGACCTCTTCCTGGGTCATCTCTTCATCGATTTGACTACTGCGGGTTTCCAGCTCCTCGATGCGCGCTTCCGTTCGCTTTAATTCGTTCTGCCGCTTGCGCTCCCTGGCCTGGGCTTCCTTTTGCTCCTGCCAGTCAAGCTTAGAGCCGGAGGAGGAAGCAGGGGAGGAGGTATCCGCAGGGTGATCTGTCTGGGCGGGCTTGCTGTAAGCGGCGGTAAGCTCTTCCTTTTTCTCCAGATAGTAGTCGTAATTTCCGATATAGTTGACAAATTTCTGGTTTACCAGGTCCAGGATCCGGGTGGCGGTCTGATTGATAAAGTACCGGTCATGGGAGACGTAGAGCACGGTCCCGGTGTAGTCGTTCAGCGCCCGTTCCAGGATCTCCTTGGAGGCGATGTCCAGGTGGTTGGTGGGCTCGTCCAGGATCAGGAAATTGGCCTCGGAGAGCATAAGCTTTGCAAGAGACACCCGGCCCCGTTCGCCGCCGCTTAAGTCCCCGATCCGCTTGAACACATCGTCGCCGGTGAAGAGGAAGGCGGCCAGCATATTCCGGATCTGGGTGTTGGTAAGGGCAGGGTAGTCGTCCGAGATCTCTTCAAAGATCGTCTTCTCCATGTGAAGGACATGATGTTCCTGGTCGTAATAGCCGATATGCACGTTGGTCCCAAGACGGAAGAGCCCGGAATCCGCCTCTGTGACCCGGTTCAGGATCTTCAGAAGGGTGGTCTTGCCGGTACCGTTGTCCCCGATCACCGCCACGTGTTCCCCACGGCGGATCTCAAAGCTGACATCGGAAAATAATACCTGGGGAGGGAATGCCTTGCTTAAGTGTTCTACGCTCAGCACATCATTGCCGCTCTGGCAGGAGGGTTCCAGCTTCAGGTGGATCTCCGTGTCAGGGGCGGCCGGTTTGTCGATGACTTTGATCTTCTCCAGCATTTTCTCCCGGCTTTCTGCCCGCTTGATGGATTTCTCCCGGTTGAAGGACCGGAGCTTTTCAATGACTGCTTCCTGATGACGGATCTCCTGCTGCTGATTTAAGTATGCCTTCAGCTTTGCCTCCTGAACCTGCTTTTTCTTGGCGGCATAATCCGTATAATTTCCAAGATAGGTGTGAAGTTCTCCCTGTTCGATTTCTACCACCTTGGTGACTACCCGGTTGAGAAAGTATCGGTCGTGGGAGACGATGAGAACCGCCCCCTGGTAATTCAGAAGGTAGGTCTCCAGCCAGGCGATGGAATTTAAGTCCAGATGGTTGGTGGGCTCGTCCAGAAGCAGGATATCCGGCTTCTGAAGAAGCAGTTTGCCAAGAGCCACCCGGGTCTTCTGGCCGCCGGAGAGGGTATCGATGGCCTTGGAGAAATCCGCTTCCTCAAAGCCAAGACCCTTCAGGACGCCGGTGATCTCGCTCTCGCAGGCGTAGCCATTTTCCGCCTCAAACTGAGTGGTCAGCCGGTTGTAGGTCTCCATTTCTTCTTTAAGCCGTTCACCTGTAAGGTGTGGCATGGCAAGTTCGATCTCCCGGATCCGCTGCTCCATCTGGAAAATGTGCGCCTTGGCGGTACGCACTTCCTGGTAAATGGTGTTGTCGCCGGTCATCTCCTGGTGCTGGGCAAGATAGCCCAGGGTCTTGTCTTTGGCGATGGTGACAGAGCCCGCGTCGGGGAGAAGTTCTCCCACGATCATCTTAAGCAGAGTGGTCTTGCCTGCGCCGTTTGACCCCACCAGGGCTGTTTTCTCATATTCTTCTATATGAAAGGAGCCGTCATGAACGATGACTTCCTCTCCAAATGCTTTTTCAATCCCGTGACATGCAAGTATCATAAACGCCTCCAAATCTTTCGCATACGTTTTCATTATAGCGGAAACAGGACAAAAAACAACTAAAAGTTTGACTTTGTACAGACAATTCTATATAATAAACTCTAGAATGGAACAGGAAGGTGAAAATTGTGGAAGGCAGAGAGATTTCACAGGCAGTTATTCGCAGACTGCCAAGGTACTACAGATATTTAGGAGAGCTGCTGGAGAATGGAGTGGAACGGATCTCCTCCAACGACTTGAGTAAGAGGATGAAGGTGACAGCCTCCCAGATCCGGCAGGATCTGAATAATTTTGGAGGATTCGGCCAGCAGGGCTATGGATATAATGTAAAGTATTTATATACGGAGATCGGCAAGATCTTAGGTCTGGAAGAAGACCATAATATCATCATCATCGGAGCCGGTAATCTGGGACAGGCGCTGGCTAACTACGCGGCGTTCGAGAAGCGGGGCTTCATCCTGAAAGGGATCTTCGATGTGAACCCAAGGCTGCAGGGAGTGGCGATCCGGGGCGTTCCCATCCGTATGATGGACGAGCTTAAAGGCTTTGTCCAGAGGAATGAGGTGGATATCGCGGTGCTGACCATCCCCAAAGAGAAGGCCATCGAGGTGGCCAATATGCTGGTGGAAAACGGGGTGCGGGCGATCTGGAATTTCGCTCATACAGATCTGAATCTTCCGGAGAATATCATTGTGGAGAATGTCCACTTGTCAGAAAGTCTGATGCAGCTGTCTTATAATATCAGCAGATATAACAAAGAACATAAATAGATCCGACAGTAACGTGTGACGGTGAGCGTGTTCAGACAGGCCTGCCTTCGCACGTTCTTTATAATCAGAAATGTTTGGAAACCTGGGTAAATGAGGTGAGCGTATGGAATATCTTCCGGGTGGCGGCCAGATGAAGGCGGCGGACCAGTATACGATACAGACTCTTGGGGTGCCGTCTCTGGAGCTTATGGAACGAGCCGCCGGAGAATGTGTCCGTTTCTTTGAGGAAGCGGGACTGGATCTCTCCCATGTGTGTATCGTGTGCGGTTCCGGAAATAACGGGGGAGACGGTTTTGCCATCGGGCGGCTCCTGCTGGAAAAAGGCGGGAAGGTTACCCTTTTGATGGCGGGGAACAGAAGCCATTGTACGGAAGAAACTGCAGTCCAGATGGAACGGTTTGTGCAGGCAGGCGGCAGGATCAGTGACCAATGGGAATCCGGTGAATATAGTATCATAGTGGATGCCGTCTTTGGAGTAGGGTTAAGCCGCGAAGTGGGAGGAAGCTACCGGGAGCTGATCCGGCAGATGAATGCTTCTTCCGGGACGAAAGTGGCGGTGGATATTCCCTCCGGGGTATCCGCGGATACCGGACAGGTGCTGGGCATTGCTTTTGCGGCGGATTATACAGTGACCTTCCAGGCAAGGAAGATCGGCCTTCTTCTCTATCCGGGGAAGAAATATGCCGGGCAGGTGATCCCAAGAGAGATCGGGATCAGCGAAGTTCCCCTTGAACAGGATCCCGGTACGGCAGTCCTTCTGTCAGAGCAAGAATACGCTCAGCTTTTGCCGGAGCGGCCGGAAGATTCCCACAAGGGAACTTATGGACGGCTGCTGGTGATCGCAGGGAGCAAAGGAATGAGCGGCGCCGCCTTCTTCAACGCCGCCGCGGCTTATACTGCAGGGGCGGGGCTGGTTCAGATCTACACGCCGGAAGAAAACAGGCCGATCCTGCAGCAGCTTCTGCCGGAGGCTATTGTAAAGCCTTATCAGGACTATGACCGGGAAGAGCTTCTTGGGCTTCTTTCCTGGGCGGACGTGGTGCTTGGCGGTTCCGGGCTTGGGACCGGAGAGATCTCCCGGAAGATCCTTGAGACAGTGGCGCTGGAAGGAGAGAAGCCTGCAGTGATCGACGCGGACGGACTGAATCTTCTGGGGGCGCACCGGGAGTGGCTGTCAGAGCTTCGGCACAGGGACTACATTTTCACGCCCCATCTAAAGGAAATGGAACGGCTGACCGGGATCCCCACAGATCAGATCCGGGCGAACCGGGTGGAAGCCCTTCGCACCTTTGCCGCAGGGACAGGACTTGGCTGTGTGCTGAAGGATTCCGTGACTCTGATCCAAAAGGGAGAGGGGCGCACTTATCTGAATCCCACCGGGAACAGCGCTATGGCAAAGGCGGGATCCGGAGACGTTCTGGCTGGTATCATCGCAGGGCTTCTTGCCCAGGGGATCTCCTGTGAAGCAGCTGCCCTTCTGGGGACCTGGCTTCACGGCAGAGCCGGAGACCTGGCCCGGGAGGAAAAGGGAAGATACAGCGTGCTGGCACGGGACCTGATCGGGAAGCTGGCCCAGGCCATGAAGGAAGCGGATGAGAGCATCAGACACGGTAAGATCCGGAGTCTGCAGATAGAACAGAAATGAAAAAAGAAGGGAGTGTACATGATGAAACAGTATAACAGAGTATGTGCCAGGATCGATCTGGACGCCATTGAGTACAATATGGAGATGATGCATAAGAACACCCGGGAGGGCGTGTCCATGATCTCTGTGATCAAGACCGACGGCTACGGCCACGGCGCGGTGCAGATCGCCCGGATGCTGGAGCCCAAGGATTATATCTGGGGCTATGCGGTAGCCACCCTGGATGAGGCGGTGGTACTGCGAAAAAGAGGGATCAAAAAGCCCATCCTGGTCCTTGGCTGTATCTTCCCGGATCAGTGGGAGGCGGCCATCACCCATGAGATACGGTTCACCGTCTACACCAAAGAGATGGCGGAAGGGATCAGCGAGCTGGCAGGGAAACTTGGCAAAGACGCTTATGTGCATATCAAGCTGGACACGGGAATGTCCAGGCTTGGCTTTCTGATCCAGGAGGAGAGCGCGGAGATCATCACCGGGATCACCCGGCTGCCGGGACTTATCATGGAAGGGATGTTCACTCATTTCGCCAAGGCGGATGAGACGGATAAGACCTTTACCAACAAGCAGTATGAAGGCTATCTCTGGATGAAAAAACGATTGGAGGAAAATGGTGTTACTTTCCAGTACTACCATTGCTGCAACAGCGCGGGGATCATTGATGTGAAGGAAGCAAACCTGGATCTTGTCCGGGCCGGGATCTCTACCTACGGGCTGTATCCATCCGAAGAAGTGGAGAAGGAGAACGTGCCGCTCAAGCCCGCCCTGGAGCTTGTAAGTCATGTAGCCCATGTGAAATGGGTGGATGAAGGAACACCGGTAAGCTACGGCGGTACTTATATCACAAAGAGGCGTACCCGGATCGCCACGATCCCGGTGGGCTATGGAGACGGTTATCCCAGAAGCCTGTCCAACAAAGGCTATGTGCTGATCCATGGCAAAGAGGCGCCGATCCTTGGAAGAGTGTGTATGGATCAGTTCATGGTAGATGTGACAGAGATCGAAGATGTGGCATTTGGTGATGTGGTGACCCTGGTGGGAGAAAACGAAGGCGCACATCTGCCGGTGGAAGTGTTAAGCGATCTGTCGGGACGGTTCAATTATGAGTTTGTCTGTGATCTTGGAAAGCGGATCCCCAGAGAATTTATCCGGCACGGCGAAGTAGTGGAACAGATGGATTATTTTGAATAAGAGACCTGCGGGAAGACCTTTGCCTGCATACATCCGAAAAAGCTGGAAATACTAAGGTATCATCAGAAATAAGAAGCGGAGTGTGAGACAAAAGGTGCAGGTAAGACGCGGCGATATTTTTTATGCAGATCTAAGTCCCGTAGTGGGATCGGAACAGGGGGGCGTGCGGCCGGTGCTGATCATCCAGAATGATGTGGGCAACCGGCACAGCCCCACGGTGATCTGCGCGGCTATCACGTCCAGGATGAACAAGGCGAAGCTGCCGACCCATGTGGAGATCGATGCCAGAAGGTATCAGATCGTGAAGAATTCGGTTGTCCTTCTGGAACAGATCCGGACGATCGATAAACAAAGACTGAGGGAACAGGTCTGTCACCTGGACAGAGAGATCATGAAGAAAATAGATGAAGCCCTGAAGGTAAGCTTTGAGCTTCATACATAGAAAAGGAGTCAAGAGAGAATTACAATGGAAGAGGACAGTTTATTTCAAAGGATGCGGCGGGTATTCCAGGTAGAGGAAGAGATGGATGAGGGGACCCAGAAAGAGGCGGCCAGCCTGATCCAGAATATTTTCCGGTATCTGGATAAGGACGCCAGAGACATCATGACCCACCGGAAGAATATCGTGGCTATCGACGGGGAAGATACCCTGGAAGAGGCGTTTCAGTTTATGCTGGGAGAGAGCTTCTCAAGGTTCCCCATTTTCCATGAGGATATTGATGAGATCATCGGCTTTCTCCATCTCAGGGAGGCGGCGGCCTGTTATATGAAGGAAGAACTGCGGCAGGTTCCGGTGAAAGAACTGAAAGAATACATAAGACCGGTCACCTTTGTCCCGGAGACCAAGAGTATCGATGTGCTTTTCAAGGAGATGCAGGAGCAGAAAAACCATGTGGTCATTGTCCTGGACGAATACGGCCAGACTTCCGGCCTGGTGGCCATGGAGGATATCCTGGAGGAGATCGTGGGGAATATCCTGGATGAACATGACCGGGAGGAGGAGACCATCCTGACCCTTCCGGACGGGAGCCTGAAGGTCCAGGGAATGGCGGATCTGGAGGATCTGGAGCAGGTGCTTCCCATCCGGTTTGAAACGGAAGAATATGAGACGGTCAATGGGTTCCTGATCGATCAGCTGGACCGGATCCCGGCAGAAGACGAACACTGTGTGGTGGAATATGAGAGATATCGGTTTACAGTGCTTTCTGTGGAGAATAACACGATTGGAACGGTAAAGATTGAAAAACTTCCGGAAGAGTGCTAAAATAGAAAGGTGTGACAGAAAACGACAAGGACAAGGAGAGAAAGAAGAGATGTCAGGACATTCAAAATTTGCCAATATCAAGCATAAAAAAGAAAAAAATGATGCGGCAAAGGGCAAGATCTTTACCAAGATCGGAAAGGAACTGGCGGTTGCCGTCAAGGAAGGCGGAAGCGCTGACCCGGCCAACAACAGCAGGCTGCGCGATGTGATCGCCAAGGCGAAGGCCAACAATATGCCCAACGACACCATTGAGCGGAACATCAAGAAAGCTACCGGGGACGCCAATGCCGCGAATTATGAACATATTACATATGAAGGATATGGTCCCAACGGAACGGCCATTATCGTAGAGACGCTGACAGACAACCGGAACCGGACTGCTACCAATGTAAAGCATGCATTTACAAAAGGAAGCGGCAACGTGGGGACTCCGGGATGTGTCTCTTTCATGTTTGACCAGAAGGGACAGATCGTGATCGACAAAGAGGAATACGAAGGAGATGCAGATGAGCTGATGATGGCGGCCCTGGACGCCGGGGCTGAGGACTTCGTGGAGGAAGAAGACAGCTTCGAGATCCTGACCGCGCCGGAAGATTTCGGAAGTGTCCATCAGGCCCTGGAGGAAGCGGGGATCACCATGGCGGCCGCGGAAGTGACCATGATCCCGCAGACTTATGTGGAACTGACAGACGAGAAAGACATTGCCAACATTCAGAAGACACTGGATATGCTGGATGATGATGACGACGTTCAGAATGTTTATCACAATTGGGACGAATAGAGCAGAGTACAGACAGATGGAGGATAAGGATGGAGAAGATCAGAGAGGATCTGGCCCGGCTTTTTGACGAGATGCTGACCCAGGTTGGCGGATTTCGGAAAAAAACATACAACGGGGTGTTTGAGAAAGGCTTCCGGCAGTTTTGCAATGTACCGGAAGAGATCGGCAGTCTCTGCGAAGAGACGCCGGAAGAGGAGCGGCAGGCGTTGATCCTGGAACTTGCCGGGATCATTCCGGAATACGCGGCAGGGTTGATGGGGGAACAGCCACGCCGGGCGCGGGAACGTCTTTCCGTGGACTACAACATGAATATGGCAGTTTATGTGATGCCGATCCTTACCTATACAAAGGATGACTTCTGCATCCAGATGTGCAGGCAGATGGTGGAGATCTGGAATGACCGCAGGGTGACTTCCCTGACACTTTCCTATGCCACCTACGATGACATTTCTGCCGGCTTTAAGAAAAAGTGGTGTTATATCACCACTGCGGTGTGTGAAAACCGCGGGCTTCCGGACGACTGTTATGAGCTGGAGACGCTGCGCGGCTACCGGGACGGCTATCTTATGCGCTCCAAGGAGGGCAGGGCCCTGGTGGATGAATATTATGACCTGGCGCCTGTGATCGTGCGGGCCATCAATATGCGCAAAGACCGGGCAGAGATCTATGAAGATATTTATAAGTCCTGTCTGACGCCCTGCATCCGCTGTATCGAAGAGGGGGATCAGGAGAGGTGTAAGGATCTGTATACAGGTATGGTGACAGATCTGAAAACGAAGTATTTAGGTTATCAGGAGGGAATTTGATGAGTAATTACAAGATTGAGACAAAATGTATCCAGTCCGGTTATGTGCCTGGAAACGGAGAGGCAAGAGTCCTTCCCATTTACCAGAGTACTACATTTAAATACAGCACCAGCGAGGAGATGGGACGTCTGTTTGACCTGGATGAGTCCGGGTATTTCTACACCCGTCTCCAGAACCCCACCAATGATGCGGTTGCGGCCAAGATCTGTGATCTGGAGGGCGGCGTGGCGGCCATGCTGACATCTTCCGGGCAGGCGGCCAACTTCTACGCCATCATGAACATCGCCCAGGCCGGAGATCATATTGTGTGTGCCTCGGCTCTCTATGGTGGTACCTACAATCTGTATGCCCACACCATCAAGAAAATGGGTGTGGAGGCTACTTTCGTAGATCCTGACTGTACAGAGGAAGAGCTGGAAGCGGCATTTCAGGAGAACACCAGGGCGGTATTCGGCGAGACCCTGGCCAATCCGGCGCTGGTAGTGCTGGATCTGGAGAAGTTTGCCAAAGCGGCTCATGCCCATGGTGTTCCCTTTATCGTTGACAATACCTTTGCCACTCCGATCAACTGCAGGCCTTTTGAGTGGGGAGCGGACATTGTGACCCATTCCACGACCAAGTATATGGACGGCCATGCAGTCTGCGTAGGCGGAGCCATCGTGGACAGCGGAAACTTTGACTGGGAGGCGTACAGCGACAAGTATCCGGGGCTGACCACGCCGGATGAGACCTATCACGGGATCGTCTATACGCAGAAATTCGGCAAGCTGGCTTATATCACCAAGGCCACTGCGCAGCTTATGCGGGATCTGGGTTCCATCCAGTCTCCTCAGAATGCCTTTCTTCTGAACATCGGCCTTGAGACGCTGGCCCTGCGTATGGAGCGTCACTGCGCCAACGCGAAGAAGGCGGCCGAGTACTTAAAGAACCATGAGAAGGTGGCCTGGGTCAAGGCTCCGGGACTTCCGGGAGACAAATATTACGATCTTGCGCAGAAGTATCTTCCCAACGGAACCTGCGGCGTCATCGCATTTGGCGTTAAGGGCGGAAGAGAGGCGGCGGTCCGCATGATGGATGCGCTGAAGATGATCGCCATTGTGACTCACGTGGCGGATGCCAGAAGCTGTGTACTTCACCCGGCCAGCCATACCCACCGTCAGATGAACGACGAGGAACTGCTGGAAGCAGGAGTACAGCCGGATCTGATCCGGTTCAGCGTAGGGCTTGAGAATATCGAGGATATCATCGCTGACCTGGAGCAGGCGCTTCGGCAGGTATAAAATGAAAGAATCACCTCCATACTAATAAAAAAGGTATGGAGGTGTCTTTTTATGGAAAAAGAAAACCAGGAAGAAGAGAAGAAGAAGGAGATCCGGGAGACGGGAAGCCTGGATCTTAGAGAGGAGAAGGACGGACACAGGATCAAGCTTCTGACCATCATAGGCGAGATCGAGGGGCATGAGGCTGTGGCCGGCAATACCAAAGCCACGAAATACGAACATCTTCTACCCATGTTGGCAGAGGTGGAGGACAGCCGGGAGATCGACGGCGTGCTGATCCTTCTGAACACCCTGGGCGGGGATGTGGAAGCTGGACTTTCTATCGCTGAGATGATCGCCTCTTTAAGCAAGCCCACAGTATCTCTGGTGCTGGGCGGCAGCCACTCCATCGGTGGCCCGCTGGCGGTATCTGCCCGATATTCCTTTATCGTGCCCAGCGGCACCATGATCATCCATCCGGTGCGCTCCAGCGGCATGTTCATCGGAGTGCCGCAGAGCCTGCGTAACATGGTGCGGACCCAGGATCGGATCACCCGCTTTCTGGCGGATCACTCCCGGATGAAAAAGGAGCGGATCGAAGAACTGATGCTCAACCCCACAGAGCTGGTGAAAGACGTGGGAACCCTTCTGGAAGGAGAGGAAGCCGTGCAGGAAGGCCTGATCGATGAGGTGGGCGGAATGAGCCAGGCGCTGAATAAACTGCACGAAATGATCCGCCAGGACAGGGGGAAATGTGGGAAAATAGATAATGACAGCTTTTTTCAAAAATGATATACTTATAATAGTATTGCCGGAAAACGGTGATTAAGGGGGAAGCTTCATGGCTGGAAAGTCAAAGAAAAAGAGGGGTACGTCATCGAAAACAAAAAAGAAAAATACCGGGCAGAGCTTTGTGGGCGATGAGATCCTGATCTGGGCGTCTCTCGCCGTCAGCCTTCTGCTTTTGATCAGTAATTTTGGAATGGGCGGTTTCCTGGGCGACGGGGTGGCTGCGTTTCTTTCTGCTGCCTTTGGATGGGTAGCCTACGCGGTGCCGTTCCTTTTGTTTGGAACCATCGCCTTTACCGTATCCAACCGGGGGAATGCCAACGCTTATCTGAAGACCGGGGCGATCCTTGTGCTGGCGGTTCTGGCCTGCACCCTGTTTCAGCTGGTGGACGACGCCGGCGGGTTCGTTGGGTCTCTTCTGGCCGGGCTTTTAGTACCGGCGATCGGGACCGCCGGTACATATGTGGTGGTGGTCATCCTGGCCATCATCTGTCTGGTACTTATCACGGGAAAATCCCTTTTGAAAGGCGTCCGGGATCAGAGCAGCAGGGCTTATGACAGAGCAAAAGAAGACGCTGCCCGCCGGAGAGAGGAAGCAAGAGAGCGGCAGTCTCAGCGGGAAAATGCAGCCCCAAGGCAGCGGATCACCGGAAGAAAGCGGCGGACGGACCGGCGGGTGGAAGGGGTTTCCTTTAATACCACCCTTGCAGAACCGGAAGCAAAGGAAATTCCTGTCCCAGAGACCAAAGAGGAAGAAGCGCCACCTCAGTTCCATATCAACCGTGGGGAGGATCTCCCGCCCTGGGAGGAAGGGGAGGAAGAAACTGCAGGAGCAGAACCAGTCCTTCCCACCGGGAAAAAGACCAGGGAAAAGAGCGGAAGCGAAGTGGCCTCGGAGACTTCCGGAGTGGCTGCTTCCATTGCTGCAGATGCGGCGAGGCCCAGGAAAGCCTATCGGTTCCCGCCTATGTCCCTTCTGAAAAAGGGAAGCCGGAGCGGAGGAGATTCAGACGCTCATTTACGGGAGACGGCGATGAAGCTGCAGCAGACACTGGAGAATTTCGGCGTGAAGGTTACGGTGACCGATGTAAGCTGCGGCCCTTCCGTGACCCGGTATGAGCTGCAGCCGGAGATGGGAGTCAAGGTGAGCAAGATCGTGGGCCTGGCCGACGATATCAAGCTAAACCTGGCGGCTGCGGATATCCGGATCGAGGCGCCTATTCCCGGCAAGGCCGCAGTGGGGATCGAGGTTCCTAACAAGGAAAATTCCGTGGTCATGCTGCGAGATCTTCTGGAAACGCCGGAGTTTCAGAACAGTTCTTCCAAGATCGCTTTTGCGGCAGGCAAGGATATCGCAGGGAAGACGGTGGTGGCGGACATTGCCAGGATGCCCCATGTTCTGATCGCCGGAGCTACCGGTTCCGGAAAATCTGTATGTATCAATACTCTGATCATGAGTATTTTGTATAAAGCCTCGCCGGAGGAGGTGCGGCTTATCATGATCGACCCGAAAGTTGTGGAGTTAAGTGTGTATAACGGGATCCCTCATCTGATGATCCCTGTGGTCACCGATCCCAAGAAGGCGGCCGGCGCCCTCAACTGGGCGGTGATGGAGATGACCCGTAGATATCAGGCGTTTGCAGAGTGCAATGTGCGGGATATCAAGGGCTACAACAGCAAAGTGGCGGCAGAACCGCAGACGCCGGATGGAGAGAAGCGCGAACCTATGCCTCAGATCGTGATCATCGTGGACGAGCTGGCAGACCTTATGATGGTGGCGCCTGGAGAGGTGGAGGAATCCATCTGCCGTCTGGCCCAGCTTGCCAGAGCGGCAGGGCTTCATCTGGTGCTGGCTACCCAGCGTCCTTCCGTCAATGTGATCACTGGCCTGATCAAGGCAAATATGCCTTCCCGGATTGCATTTGCCGTGTCTTCCGGCGTGGATTCCCGGACCATCATCGATATGAACGGCGCGGAAAAGCTGCTGGGGAAAGGCGATATGCTGTTCTACCCTTCCGGTTACCAGAAGCCTGCCCGTGTCCAGGGAGCTTTTGTAACGGATAAAGAGGTTCAGAACGTGGTGGATTATCTGAAGACCCACAATGGAGACGCAGATTACGACGAAGCCATTGAGGA
The DNA here is from genome assembly GCF_048354975.1 of Massilistercora timonensis. Classification (NCBI taxonomy): domain Bacteria; kingdom Bacillati; phylum Bacillota; class Clostridia; order Eubacteriales; genus Massilistercora; species Massilistercora timonensis. Next base: position 16,872 of record NZ_DBGCJQ010000038.1, read on the forward strand.
ACAGGTGGCCACCGGTGTTGCGCCGGGCGGTGTTCCCGGCGGACCAGGCAGCGGGGAAGAAGAGCGGGATGTATATTTCGCCGATGCAGGACGGTTGATCGTTGAGAAGGAAAAGGCATCCATCGGTATGCTGCAGAGAAGCTTTAAGATCGGTTTCAACCGGGCGGCAAGGATCATGGATCAGCTGTGCGAGGCAGGCGTGGTAGGCGGTGAGGAAGGAACAAAGCCGCGGAAGATCCTGATGTCCATGGAAGAATTTGAAGCGTACCTGTCAAATAACAGCTAAAGAGGGCGGAATCTGTAGGATTTGTGACGATTGCGGTAGTTTTTGTTGCAACTGGAAATGCTTTGAAGTATAATATCAAGGCTGTCTAAAAACGGACGGCGACAGGAAGGTAACAGTAAGGTAGGAGGTTTGGCCCGGATGAAATGCAGATATTGCGGCCATGAAATCCCAGACGGGGTGTTATATTGCGAGAACTGCGGAAAAGAAGTCCGCATTGTTCCCGATTATAATCCTTTAGATGATATATTAGCCCAGGAGATCGTTGGTTCCATTAACGGTGAGCCCACAGGCCTGGATCTTTCAGACACAGAGAGACTGCGGCGTACTGCCTCCCAGCGCAGGACCACCGGACGGACTGGTCCTGCAAGAGGAGCCACCGGACGGACCGGTGCAGTAAGAGGAGCCACGGGACGGACGATGCGGGGTACCGGAACTATGACGGAGGACCGGGAAGCCCGCCGGCGGCAGGCGCAGCGACGGAAAGCCCAGCTTCGCAAGAAACGCCGGATCCTGCTGGCAGTGATGTTCCTGATCCTGGCAGCGCTGATAGGCGGCATTGTGCTGATCTATAAGAATTCCTATAACGGGATCGTAAGTGCAGGAAACAAGGCGTTGGAGCGGCAGGAGTACAGCGAGGCTTCCAGTGCGTTTCAGCGGGCCATTGGTAAAAATAAGGAACGTCCGGAGGCTTATACAGGCTTGTCCAGGGTTTATCTTGCCCAGAACGATCCGGACGCTGCGGAGAGTGTCTTCCTTGACGCCATCGAAGAGCAGGCAGGTAATTCTGATCTTTATGGAGCCTGTATTGATTTCTATATTGATACCAAGCAGCAGATGGAGATCCCGGGACTTCTGGACGAAGCCACCGATCAGGTGCGGGAGGCTCTTTCGGAATACATTATCGATGTGCCAGAGTTCAGCCTGGATGCGAAGGAAACCTATGAGGAGGTACAGCAGCTGACCCTGACGGCAGGAAAAGGCCTGACGATTTACTATACGGTGGACGGCAGCGACCCGGATACGGGAAGTACCAAATATACGGAACCGATCCAGCTGGACGAGGGAGAGACCACAGTGACAGCCATTGCGGTGAATAAGAACGGCATCCCCAGCATGCCGGAGGCGAAGGAGTACGTGATCGAGCTGCCCATTGAGGACGCTCCTGCGGTATCGCCCTCTACCGGACAATATGAGGCGGCCACCAGCATTGAGGTGAAGGTGCCGGATGGTTATGAAGCTTACTATACGACGGACGGCTCTGATCCCACTACCGCTTCTGCCAAATATACCGGCCCTGTTAATATGCCGGAGGGAGAGACTCTGTTTAAGGCAGTGCTGGTAAGCGGGGACGGACGGCTGAGCGGGATCACCACCAGGAATTATGTGCTGGAGTTGCCGTCAGACAGTTCAGAAGAATAGAGAAAGACACAGCCATTGCAGGAAATCTGCGCAGGCTGTGTTTTTTTGTGCCCGGTTATAGGTTGTCCTCTTGATATTTTCAGAAAGATACATTATCATAAAAGAAGTATGAAATGTTAGGAGGAAACGAGATGTACAAGATATTAAAGGCCGAGAAGCTTGCCGATATGATCTATCTGATGGACGTGGAAGCTCCTCGCGTAGCCAGGCATTGTCAGCCGGGACAGTTTGTCATCGTCAAGATGGATGAAAAGGGAGAGCGGATCCCGCTTACCATCTGCGATTATGACAGAGAAGCCGGGACGATCACCATCGTTTTCCAGACGGTAGGAGCTTCTACTACAAAGATGGCGGAACTGAAAGCCGGGGATGCTTTCCGGGATTTCACAGGTCCCCTGGGACGTCCGTCTGAATTTGTAGAGGAAGATCTGGAGAGCCTGAAGAGCAAGAAGATCCTGTTCGTAGGCGGCGGCGTTGGCGCGGCTCCGGTTTATCCCCAGGTGAAATGGATGAAGGAGCACGGCATCGACGTGGATGTGATCATTGGTTCCAAGACCAAAGACCTTCTGATCCTGGAAGACGAGATGCGCGCGGTGGCCGGGAACTATTATCCCTGTACAGACGACGGTACATACGGACATTCCGGAATGGTCACCACCAAGATCGAGAAGCTGATCGAGGAAGGCAACCACTATGATCTGTGCGTGGCCATCGGTCCTATGATCATGATGAAATTTACCTGTCTTCTGACGAAAAAGCTGGAGATCCCCACCATTGTCAGCATGAACCCGATCATGGTGGACGGCACGGGAATGTGCGGCGCCTGTCGGCTTCACGTAGGCGATGAGATCAAATTTGCCTGTGTGGACGGACCTGAATTTGACGGCCATCTGGTCAACTTCGACGAGGCAATGAAGAGACAGCAGATGTACAAGACCGAAGAGGGACGTGCGATGCTGAAATTACAAGAAGGCGACACCCATCACGGCGGATGTGGCCACTGCGGAGGTGACAAGTAATGGCGGATGTATTAAAGAGAGTTCCTGTGAGAGAGCAGGACGCAAAGGTCAGAGCGACGAATTTTGAGGAAGTATGTTACGGATACAATCAGGAGGAGGCCATGGAAGAGGCTTCCCGCTGCCTGAACTGTAAGAATGCCAAATGTATCCAGGGATGTCCGGTATCCATCAATATCCCGGGCTTTATCGCAAAAATCAAGGACGGCGATATTGAGGGCGCCTACAAGGTGATCGGAGAATCCTCCGCCCTGCCGGCGATCTGCGGACGTGTCTGCCCCCAGGAATCCCAGTGCGAGTGCAAATGTATCCGCGGGATCAAAGGCGAGCCGGTTTCCATCGGAAAACTGGAGCGTTTTGTTGCAGATTATGCCCTGGAGCATGATATCAAACCGGAGAAAGCCGACAAGAGCAACGGCCACAAGGTAGCCATCATCGGTTCCGGCCCGTCCGGCCTTACCTGCGCCGGCGACCTGGCGAAGCTTGGCTATGAGGTGACGGTTTTTGAGGCCCTTCATGAGCTGGGCGGCGTACTGGTCTACGGGATCCCGGAATTCCGTCTTCCCAAAGAGAAGGTAGTGAAAAAAGAGATTGAAAAAGTAAAAGAGCTGGGCGTAAAGTTTGAGACCAATGTAGTGATCGGCAAGTCCACCACCATTGACCAGCTGATGGAAGAGGAAGGCTTCGAGGCAGTCTTCATCGGTTCCGGCGCCGGACTTCCTATGTTCATGGGAATCCCGGGAGAGACAGCCAACGGCGTATTCTCCGCCAATGAGTACCTGACCCGGAGCAACCTGATGAAGGCCTTTGATGATTCTTATGACACCCCCATCGTGGCAGGCAAGAAGGTCGCTGTTGTAGGCGGCGGAAACGTGGCTATGGACGCAGCCAGGACCGCACTTCGTCTGGGCGCTGAGGTGCATATCGTATATCGCCGGAGCGAAGCAGAGCTCCCGGCCAGAGTAGAAGAGGTTCATCACGCGAAGGAAGAGGGCGTGATCTTCGACCTGCTCACCAACCCGAAGGAAATCCTGGTAGACGACAAAGGATGGGTCAAGGGTATGAAGGTGATCAAGATGGAGCTTGGCGAGCCGGATGCTTCCGGACGCCGCCGTCCGGTAGAGATCCCGGGGTCTGAGTATGAGATCGAGGTCGATACGGTCATCATGTCTCTGGGAACTTCTCCCAACCCGCTGATCGCTTCCACTACAACAGGACTTGAGACAAACCGGAAGAAATGTATCGTGGCAGACGAAGAGAACGGCCAGACCTCCAAGGCATATGTATTTGCCGGCGGAGACGCCGTGACCGGCGCGGCTACCGTAATCCTGGCCATGGGCGCAGGAAAAGCGGGCGCGAAGGGAATCCACGAGATATTATCACAGAAATAAATTTTTTTACGTCAATTTAGGACGTAGCCTTTTGCAAAAAGGCTACGTCCTAAATTGCGTTTTGGGGTGTACCCAATTGCATTCTTGTGCTATGATGATAGAAATGCTGACTTCATGGAGGAGTTATTATGACTGTTTTTTGGGGCCTTATCACGCCGTTTATCGGCACAACGCTGGGCGCCGCCTGTGTATTTTTCATCAAGGGAGAACTAAAACCCCTGATCCAGAAGGGACTTCTTGGATTTGCGGCAGGGGTAATGGTAGCGGCTTCGGTGTGGTCGCTTCTGATCCCTGCGATGGAAATGTCGGAAGACATGGGAAGGATGGCCTTTATCCCGCCGGTGGCCGGGTTCCTGCTTGGGATCGCCTTTTTGCTCCTGCTGGACCGGATCATCCCGCATCTTCATATCGGCTGTGAAGAGTCGGAGGGGCCAAAATGCTCTTTGAAGCGTTCTACTATGCTGGTGCTGGCAGTAGTGATGCACAATATCCCGGAAGGGATCTCCAGCGGCGCGGTGTTTGCCGGTCTTGCCACCGATAATGCCAGTGTGACGCTGGCAGGCGCTTTTGCCCTGTCTCTGGGAATCGCACTCCAGAACCTGCCGGAAGGCTTTATTGTTGCGCTGCCCATCCGGGCGGAGGGAAGCGGCAGAGGAAAAGCATTCTTTTATGGCGCTTTATCCGGTGTGGTGGAGCCTGTTGCCGGAGGGATCACCCTTCTTCTGGCGTCGTATATCGCACCGGCCCTTCCCTATCTCCTTGCCTTCGCGGCGGGAGCCATGATCTACGTGGTGGTGGAAGAACTGGTGCCGGAATCGGCCCAGGGCTCCCACAGTAATATTGGAACCATCGGATTTGCCCTGGGATTTGCCCTGATGATGATCCTGGACGTGGCTCTGGGGTAGGAGGAAGGAAGATGAACAACGACAGATTTTTCGACGGAGCCTGGTTTTTGGAGTTTGTGACAGAAAAGTTGAAACGCTGTCTGGAAGCAGTGGAGGACTCTCTCAGAAAAGGAAAAGAAGAGATCACCTCCATGCACGAATATTACTGGGGAAATTATGCGGAGATGGACCAGTACGGCTATGAGGATTACGACAACCAGCAGGCCCTTCTCCACCAGGTGAACGCCAATCAGGAGATCCTTCGCAAAAGGCACCGTTATCAGAGTATGCTGGACGCCCCCTTCTTTGGAAGAGTGGATTTCCGGTTTGAGGGAGAAGAAGATCCGGAGCCCATCTATATTGGAATCGGAAATTTTGATGAAGGAGACGGCAGGCTGCCGCTGATCTACGACTGGCGGGCGCCTGTCAGCAGTTTGTTCTATGATTTCGACCGGGGGCCTGCTTCTTATGAGGCACCCGGCGGAGTTGTCTGTGGGGAAATATGCGGAAAGTGGCAGTATAAGATCCGTCACGGGAAAATGGTATACGGGTTTGAGAGCGACACCAAGATCGACGACGAGATCCTGAAGCAGGAGCTGGGCAACAACGGGGATGTGAAGCTGAAAAACATTGTCCGCACCATCCAGAAGGAGCAAAATAAGATCATCCGCAACACCAGGGATGAGATCCTGGTGATCCAGGGGGCGGCGGGAAGCGGGAAGACTTCCATCGCCCTTCACCGGATCGCCTATCTTCTGTACCATGACCGGGAGAACCTTACCTCCTCCAATATCCTGATCCTGTCGCCAAACGGGGTGTTCGCGGACTACATTTCCCATATCCTGCCGGAACTGGGGGAGGAGAAGATCCGGGAAATGAGTTTTGATCTTTTTGCTTACCATGAACTGCGGGACACAGCGGCGGACTGTGAGGATAAGTACGACCAGCTGGAGCGGATGATGAAATGTCCGGATGAAGACCAGCAGGCATTGTTTGAGCGGAAACAGTCCCGGGAATTCGCAGGAGAGATGGAGGGATTCCTGGCGGTGCTGGAGGATCGGCTGATGGATTTCAAAGAGATTCGGTTCAAAGGCATGAAGCTTACCGAGGAAGAACTGATCCAGATGTTTTATTTCCGTTTCCAGGAGACTCCGCTTCTGGAGCGGGCCGGAGCGGTGATGGAGCATTTCGCGGACGCCTATGAGACTTTGCACCAGCGGGATCTTACGGAGGAAGAGCTGGAATTCCTGCAGCAGAAATTTGACAGCCTGTATGTGACCAAAGATCTGTATGAGATCTACAACTGGCTTCTGGAGGATCTGGGGCTGCCACTGCTGCCGGAGGTTCCCCTGGAGAAGCGGATCATCTCATATGAGGACGTGTACCCGCTCCTGTATCTCAAATACCGTCTCCGGAGGAAAGCCTCCCACAAGCGGATCAAACATCTGGTGATCGATGAGATGCAGGATTATTCCTATCTCCAGTATGTGATCATCGAGAACCTTTTCTCCTGCAGGATGACCATCCTGGGAGACCGGGCTCAGGCACTTTCAGACAGGCCTCAGGACGTAACTTCCTTCCTGCCGGGGATCTTCGGGAAGCGGCTTCGCCGGATCGACCTTCAAAAGAGCTACCGCAATACGGTGGAGATCGCCCGGTACGCCCAGCGGATCAGCGGGGAAATGGATCTGGACCTGCTGGAGCGGCATGGTCGGGAGGTGGAAGAGAAGACATTTCCATCGGAGGATGCGCTGCTGGCTGCAGTGGGGGACCGGCTGAGGCTGGAAGGAGAACATGGATTTGAAACTGCAGCGGTCCTTACTCTTACCCAGGAGGAGGCCTATGATATCTATCGGCTGCTGAAGCTTAAGGGGATCCCTGCTTCTTACGTGGACCGGGACAGCACTTCCTTTGCGCCGGGACTTACGGTGACCACCTTCTATCTGGCAAAAGGGCTGGAGTTTGACCAGGTATTCTCTCTGTGCGGGGACAAGAAAAATCCGCTGTGGAAGCAGGCCCGGTATATCGCAGCCACCCGGGCGCTCCAGGAACTCTATGTCTATGAGACAGAGGAAGGCGCATAGCAACCAGGAGAAAGGGTGGAGAATATTATGAAGATCACACTGATCACAGTGGGTAAGATAAAAGAAAAGTATCTGAAAGATGGGATCGCCGAGTACAGCAAGCGGCTAAGCCGTTACTGTAAGCTGGAGATCATCGAGGTAGCGGATGAAAAGACGCCGGATCAGGCCAGCGAGACAGTAGAAGAACAGATTCGGGATAAAGAAGGCGAACGGATCCGGAAATATCTCAGAGACGACATGTATGTGATCACTCTTGAGATCAACGGAAAACAGCTTTCATCAGAAGAACTTGCAGATAAGATGGCCGCTCTTGGACTGCAGGGGAAAAGCAATATCGCCTTTGTGATCGGCGGTTCTATCGGTCTTGGCAGAGAAGTGCTGAAGCGGTCGGATTATGCTCTTAGTTTCTCGAAGATGACCTTTCCCCATCAGCTTATGCGGGTGATCCTGCTGGAGCAGGTGTACCGGGGATATCGGATCATAAATGGAGAGCCGTATCATAAATAAGGACGGTTTTTTGTATTTGGGTATGGGATAGCGGGAAGCAATGGATCATGAAAAGTGTTTGGAAGGGAGTGGACAGATGATGTTCCGCTCTCTTTTCGTATGGGCAAGAAAGACAATGACAGGGAAATAAGCGAATGGTATAATGAAGTAAAACTAGGTCGACAGACTGGAATTTGCAGGACTGAAGGCTATAAACTAATAAAAATTTCCTTGTCAAAAAATCTTTGCGTTTATAATAGCGGACTGTAAAAGATGGATTGCTTTTCTTTTTGTTACATTCCACTGATAATATCCTTAGGAGGTAAAACGATGAGTATTGGAAAAACAATATTAAATGTTCGAAAGGAAAAAGGAATGTCACAGGAGGAATTCGGCGAATTATTTCATGTTACCAGACAGACGGTATCAAATTGGGAGAATGAAAAAAACTATCCAGATTTGAATACGTTAGTAACTATGAGTGATATGTTTGAAATTTCTCTGGATAAATTATTGAAGGAGGACAAACAAATGGTAAAAACAATAGATAAGGAAAGATTATACGGGAAGTATTATAAACATAAGCAATCTATTATTGATTTTTTTACAGGTGCTGGTACAGGACTAGTGATTTCGTGTTGTATTTCTCCAGATTCAATTAGAAGAACGGTTATACTTTGCATTGGGATTGCGATGTTTTTAATTGGTGGAGTTAAGAAACTTAGATGGGACAAAGAGGTTGTTAAGTATCTGGAAAAGCAAGAAAAGGAGCAATAAAGATACAAACAAATTCTAATTTATCTGTATACAATATAATGTCTAAGCTATAATAAAATTAGTCGTATGTAAGATTAAAGAAATGAGTTGCTGAGGTGGAGGTAGGAAGATGAACCATTTTGTATCAGAAATTTTTGCAGAGCCTGAGACATGGGGACTTCGCGGGGATCCCTTCCTGTGGGAATATTTAAAAAAATATTATGCGGATATTGAAATTCCATACTCCATTGAACAATTTCATTCAGAAATACTTTTGACTTTTCAAGAGTTTACAGGAAGGCCGCTTGAAAAAGGAGAGCAGTATATGGCTTCCGAATTTGCCAAAGTCCATGCAGGTATGTCAACTGGGCAGCTGGACGGTTCTTTTTGGATTGATAAGGCAATTCCTTTGCTTTTAAGCCGGCTGAAAAAATTAAATGATGAATCGGATTTTCCTTTTTATGATGCACCGAATGTGGCTACGATAATCTGCTGCCATATTTTAGATGATGGCAAACCTATTTTATATGTATCACATGATGAAGATGATGGAATGTGGCAGTTTTTGTGCGGTTCTGCGCATGAGACAGCGGAAGCAAGGCTGGTATCTTTAAAATCCGTTTTCGATTTGGATCATTCCGTTGGTGTGCTTAAAGATATGCCATGTGGCTGCTATGCGGAAAGAAAAACACAAAAGGATAATTGGATCGTAAAAAAGCGATAAATCCTTTTCTGTAAATACTTAGGAGAGAGTATTACCGTTCATAATTGGAAGCAAACTTCTGCAGCTTGCAAAAGAAGTTTCCCCAACTATGCTGTATTTTGGCGCACAGCCAGGTGTTGAGTCATTTTATGAAAAAAATGGGTGTGAAAAAAGTTTACAATCATATAGCATAAAAAAAGATAAATTCAACAAGAGTTAATTTGCAGGGAAAGAATATGATTCAGCGGCGAGATATACAAGAGACAATTTATAAGTATATTGCAAAACAAATGAATTGCGGTATACAGGATTTACATGCGGGTGAAACGATTTTTATCGAGGATGATAATAAACCGGAAAAGTATATAAAAATCCTAAGTATTGAGGATACAAATATTATCACCCTGTCTTCAGATTTATTTTCTGACGGGATGAGACAGCTTTGCGGAAAAAGCCGGGATGAACTATATGAGAGCAATTATGTGTTTGGCCAGACCTTGCATTATGTTCCTGATATAAATCAGATGAAGCTATTGCCTTTTGCTGAAGGGTATACCTTCGAATTACTCATTGATGATGAAATCAGGAAACTATATGGGATCAGAGGATTTGACAATTCGTTATCATTTGATGAGAATGGCAGTACTTCAACATGCTGGAATTGATGTTAAGAAGGCGTTCCGAGGAAAAAAGCTGGCTTCTCTATTGGTACATAATCTGACGGTTGAAATATTGAAACAAGGGAAAATACCATTTTACAGTGCTTCTGTGACAAATATCGCATCCCAGTCGGTCGCGATACGAAGTGGTTATATGCCTTTATGGACGGATACCTTTGGCGTTCGCGAGATTGTATGATCCGGCGTATGAAGAGGCGAAGTTACTCTGCGTTGCTTGCCGCAACGGACGGATTTCCCTAGAATAGTGATAGCAATTGAAAGAAGGAGGCTGTCCTATGTTAAATGAAAACTTGAAAGCGATCCGAAAATCAAAAGGACTCTCACAAGAAGAACTTGCGGTCAAGCTGAATGTAGTGCGCCAAACCATCTCCAAATGGGAAAACGGATTGTCGGTCCCCGACTCTGATATGCTGATCGCCATATCGGAAGCGCTTGAAACTTCCGTAAGCACTCTGCTGGGAGAAACTGCCGCGGTACCGGAAGCCGGGGATCTAAAAGCAATTTCTGAGAAACTGGAGATTATAAACCTGCAGCTTGCGCAAAGGAAGGAGACAAGACGAAAAATATTTCACTGGCTCTTTGTCTTTGTATGTGTGGTCATTGCGGCGGTTTTTGCGGCCTTGATCGTGTTAAACAGCCCCTATTTAGGCTGGGACTACAGCAATCCGGAAACGGCCGTTGTGGGAGTCGCTTTTCATGCGTTGGAATGGCTGTTTGTCAGACTGGCGCCGCTTATTCTTACAGGGGCGGCCTTGGGGATGTTTTTGACCAGAAAAAAAGTATAGACTGAGTGTGCTTTTGAGGGGAATGAAAAGATGGTTATCACAGGAACAAAATCCTATGTACAGATTGAAGATGATGAAGGGAATATCGCAAGGTTCAGCGGGGAAACCTGCCTCGGGGGATTTTACGCGTATGCGGAGGATGTGTCCTGGATCCGGCATACGGGAGAAGTAGCCGATGAAGATAGGATTGACCTGATCTATAAAGCGACTCAATACGGGAAAAATAATGATATAGAAGTGCTTTTTTTCGAGAGCAATGGCAAAGTGATGTTTGAGACAGAGCTTAGACTGAAGACAGAAGTTTACCTGTGCAAAACCTATTTTGTCTTTATGGGGGCAGTGGTTTTGCCCCTGCTTTTTTCTGTTTTGTTTATAGTGATACTGGGTGTGGCAAGCCCCGCCCTTAATGCCGCTCTCAGCATCGGGGCTTTTTTGGCTGCCGCGCCCTTTCTTATCTATGGGGTTCTGGTGTGGCGGTTCCGGATTGTTGCTGAGGGAGAGTTCGTAACTGTCAGGCCTGGATTTGGAAGAAGATATGGCTTTCATGTGGATGAAATAACTAGGATCGTTCGAAAAACGAAGATGGATATGGGGTGGGAAGAGGTAAAAAAGATAAAGATATATGCAAAACATAAGCATGTGTCGCTGAATCGCAGTATGATAGGGATTGATGAAATGGATGCGTTTCTTATGCGGCATGTTGCCCCTATGAAATTTATAAATACCTGTGAGAAATCTTGAAAGGGCTGGCAAGGAGAAAGGAGAGGCGCTGCAAAATGACCAAAGAAGAATACAGGAAAAGGATGGACGAAGATAACGAATGGGCGCCGGGATGGGATGCCATCGAGGCGGAATTTGACCGGTTATATCCTGGGAAGGAACCCGCTCATTATGGTACGGAGATTCACG
>NZ_DBGCJQ010000039.1:0-6127 GCF_048354975.1 Massilistercora timonensis
TCAGGGAGATCAGTCCGCATACAAAGAACTGGATACAGGACATCTTCACTCCGTCCACCCTGGGCGCGAAATGATCGATCACCAGGATATGCAGGGAAAACAACAGGGCGCACAAAAACACATAGAAATCCCCTATGTTCACAGAGAACCCTTCCGTAATACACAGGAAATAAAGGCCCACAAGGGCGATGCCCACTGCCGTCCAGATCTTCCATCCCACTTTCTGGCGCAGGAAGATCCCCAGCACCGGCACGATCACAATATAAAAAGCAGTGATAAACCCGGATTTCCCGGCGGTGGTATACACAAGTCCGATCTGCTGCAGGCTGCTGGCGGCAAAGAGAAGAACGCCGCAGCAAACCCCGCCGACGATCAGATCCTTTCTGCTTCCAGGCACATTTCCCCGGTTCCCTCTGCCCAGGAAAGCGATACAGGGCAAAAGAGCCACCCCGCCGATCAGGTTGCGCACTCCGTTAAAGGTAAAGGGCCCCAGATAATCCATCCCCACACTCTGGGCCACAAAGGCCGTTCCCCAGATAAATGCTGTCAGGATCAGCATGCACGCATTTTTCGTCTTCATAGTCGCACCTCATCTTCCGTCAGTCGCGCGCGTACCGCTTCCAGGCCGCGCAGTGGTTCCATTATAGCATAATTATCCCTCCAGGTGTATAATAAATACATTCTAAGCAACACTGATAACAGGAATGACGATTATGAAGAGACAAAACCGGTTTTTCTTCTGCTGCGGCCTGATCCTCCTTGCAAGCGAGATCTGGAAGCAGTGGACCCTCACCTTCCAACTGAATCACGGCGTCTATAACTTCTGGTACTTTCCCTTCCAGCTGTGCAGCGTCCCCATGTATGTGTGCCTGATCCTGCCCTGGATAAGATCTGGGAAACTCTATCAGACACTCCTTGCCTTTCTCATGGACTTCTCCCTCCTGGGCGGGATCTTTGCCTTCTGCGACACCAGCGGCATGCACTACCGGTATAGACCTCTTACTGTCCACTCCTTTGCCTGGCACTTCGCCCTGATCGGCATTGGAATCACCGCCGGATATATCCGAAGAAAAACACAGGACAAGAGCCCCTACCGGGGTCCTGCCCTGTGCTATCTTATCTGCTGCCTGATCGCCACAGGCCTGAATCTCTTCTGTTACCAGTACGGCTCCATCAACATGTTCTACATCAGCCCCCATTATCCCATGACCCAGAAGCTGTTCTGCCAGCTTGCCAGGGTCATCGGAGATCCGGGCGGCATCGCCTGCTATATAGGCGCCAGCCTCCTGGGAGGCTATCTCATCCACCGGCTGGGAACAACTACTTTAACCTCACGATCGTCTCTCTGATCACGTGGTTCTCCACATTGCGCACGTCGATGGACAGCTCCTCTGTCTCTACGTGGAAGCTCTCGCCGTCGCCGGGGATCCGGCCGATCTCTCCGCAGATGTATCCGCTGAAGGTATCGTAATCGTCCAGGTTAAGCTTGATCTTCAGCTCTTCCGCCACATCTTCCAGGTCTGCGCTTCCCTGGATCTTCCACACGCCCTCGTCCAGCTTCTCAATATCTTCCGGCTCCACCGGCTCTTCCAGCTCCCGCAGGTCGCCCACCAGCGCCTCCATCAGGTCATGGAGGGTGATAATCCCGGACAGGCCGCCGTACTCATCCACGATCACGGCAAAATAATTGCGGGTCTGTTTCATCTTGGCAAACAGCACGTTGGCCTTCATGATCTCCGGGATAAAGAAGGCTTTGTCCACTGCGCTTGCCATCACATTCTCTCTGGACTTATCCTGCAGACGGAAGTAGTCCTTGGTGTCCAGAACGCCCACAATATCTTCCTGCCCCTCCCGGCAGACCGGATAGTGGGTATGTCTGTTTTCGTAGATGATCTTCTCCCATTCTTCCATGTCATCCTGAAGGGAGAGATAGATCACATCCCGTCTTCTGGTGCAGATCTGCTCCACAGAAGTGTCGTTAAACTCAAATACATTCTGGATGATGTCATTTTCTTCCTGAGGGATCACGCCCTGCTCATTTCCTTCCACCAGGAGCATCCGGATCTCCTCTTCCGTCACGGTATCCTCATTCTGGTTGGGATCGATCCCCATCAGCCGCAGGATCCCGTTGGTAGAAACGGTAAGGAGCCATACCAGCGGGGCCGTCGCCCTGGCCATAAAGGACAGGATCCCGGACATCCCAAGGGCCAGCGATTCCGTCTTCTTCATGGCGATCCGCTTAGGCACCAGTTCTCCGAATACCAGCTGGAAATAAGTCAGCACCAGAGTGATCACAATTACAGCGATGGAATTCAGCACATTTCGCGGGATCGACACCCCTGCCCCGATCAGCGCGTCGGTCAGAGGCCCGGCAAAGTTGTCCGCCGCGAAGGCGCCGCCAAGAAGTCCGGCCAGCGTGATGGCCACCTGGATCGTCGCCAGAAACCGCGCAGGCTGCTCCACCAGGGCAAACAGTTTCATGGCCCGTTTATCCTTCTCCTCAGCCATCATCTTCAGTTTTGTCTCATTCATGGAGATCACCGCGATCTCCGCGCTTGCAAAGGTGGCGTTCAAAAAGATCAGTACCACCTGTAACAGAATTGAACCTATCATAATCTTCTCTTTCTTTCCTCCGTTTTCTTATCCGTTAAAACCTGTCTTTTTCCTGTAAATGAACACAAAAAGGTACAGCCTATATCCGGATCCGAGTACAGGCTATACCTCTGTATAAACAATATTGATAAATACAACAGACAGTTTCAGTGTCGTCTTCGGCACCATCGTCCATGGATGTTCTCACGCTCCTGTTTCTAAATTAATCATGAATTAAGATACCACAAACTCCCCGGACTGTCAACTGCTTGACGCTTCACCGGGCGTAACCGGTCCTGACCGCTCCTATCCGATCCTGCCCTCATCCAGATATCCGGCCAGTTCTTTGGCATAGTAGGTAAGGTAGCTCTGGGCTCCGGCCCGGAACGCCGCCACTGCAGTCTCGCATACGATCTTATCCTCCTGGATCCAGCCCTTCTGGGCAGCCGCCTTGATCATGGCGTACTCTCCGCTGACACTGTATGCGGCCACCGGAAGCTTAGTCGCCTCACGGACTCTGGTGATCATATCCAGATAGGCAAGGGCCGGCTTCACCATGATGATATCCGCCCCTTCTTCTTCATCCAGGAGCACCTCCCGGATCCCTTCCCTGCTGTTGTGATAATCCATCTGATAACTGCTCCGGTCGCCAAAGGAGGGCGCTGACTCTGCCGCGTCCCGGAAGGGCGCGTAAAAGCCAGAGGCATATTTCACCGCATAGGACATGATGGGGGTATTCTCATATCCTTTTTCATCCAGCAGGGCGCGGATCGCCGCCACCCGCCCGTCCATCATGTCAGAGGGGGCCACCATATCGGCGCCTGCCTGTACCTGGGAGAGGGCGGTCTTGGCCAGCAGCCGGATGGTAGGGTCGTTGTCCACCTCCTGGCCGCGAAGCAGCCCGCAGTGTCCGTGGGAAGTATACTCGCACAGACACACGTCTGTAATATAGTAGAGCTCTGGAAACTGTCTTTTGGCTTCCCTGAGGGCCCGCTGGATGATCCCGTCCTGGGCGTATGCCTGGCTGCCCTGCTCATCCTTCTCCCCGGGGATCCCAAAGAGCATCACCGAGGGCACCCCCGCCTTTGCCACCTGCTCCAGTTCCTCCGGCAGGCGGTCCACACTGTACCGGTACTGGCCCGGCATGGAGGGGATCTCTTCCCGAATCTTCTCTCCTTCCCTCACAAACAGCGGATAGATGAGGGAGGCTTTGTCGATCCGCGTCTCCCGCACCATCCGGCGCAGAGGTTCTTTACTTCTCAATCTCCGTGGTCTCTTGATCATGGTCTTTTTTTATCCTTTCTATCAATGCCGTCAGGCTTTCTATGGTTGCTTCTTCTGCGATCCGGCAGTCCAGGCCGTACTCCCTTGCCCGCCTGGCAGTCTCCGGTCCGATACAGGCGGCTTTGCGCCCTTTCAGGGTCTCCCGTCCTGCCATCCGGGCCAGCCCGTCGGCAGTGGAGGCGCTGGTCAGCACCACGCAGTCGATCCTTCCCTCTTCCAGTTCCTTCCTTACATCCACAGTCTGGGATTCGGGATACAGGGTCCGGTAAATGGAAATGTCATCCACAGCCGCCCCCGCCTCTTCCAGAAGAGGGACCAGTTCCGGATTCCCCCTCTTTGCTCTTGGCAGAAGGATCCGTTTCCCCCGGATATCCTCCCCGGCCAGCGCTCTCCCCAGGGAGACGCCGTCATAAACCCGGGGCATAAGATCCGGGTAAATGCCTCTCTCCTCCAGGGCCTTCCCGGTTCCTTCCCCGATCACTGCGATCCGGATATGGCCCAGACGGCGGACGTCCGCTTTCCTTTGCTCCATATCTGCGAAGAAGATCCGGACTCCTGCCGGACTGGTAAATACCAGCCAGTCATAAGCCTCCAGATGGGAAATGCAGTCTGCGATCTTCTCATCCTCTTCCACGGGAACAAGCTCCACAGCCGGCGCCTCCAGCACCTGGGCCCCCAGGGTCCTCAGCCGGCCGGCCAGCGGTTCCATCCGTTCCCGGGGTCTGGTAAGCAAAAGCCGCATCCCCATAAGAGGCAGCTCCTCATACCATCCAAGCTCTTCTGTCAGGGCGCACACCTGGCCCACCAGGATCACCGCCGGCGGACGGATCCCGGCGGATGCCGCCCGCTCTGCCAGGTCTTCCAGGGTCCCTACTACTTTCCTCTGATCCGCGGTAGTCCCTTCCTGCAGGACAGCTGCCGGCGTCTCCGGCTTCATGCCTGCCCCAAGGAGTCCGGCCGTGATCTCCGGAAGCGCCGCCACTCCCATCAGAAACACCAGGGTTCCCTCCAGAGCGGCCAGCGCCGGATAATCCAGCGTCTCTTCTCTTCCCTGCCGCTTGTGGGCTGTGATGATATGTACCGAGGAGGCGCAGTCTCTGTGGGTCACCGGGATTCCGTTATAAGCCGGCACCGCCAGGGCTGAAGTCACCCCCGGCACCACCTCAAAAGGGATCCCTTCCTTAGCCAGGACCATTGCCTCCTCGCCGCCCCGGCCAAAGAGAAAGGGGTCTCCCCCCTTCAGACGTACCACCTTATTTCCCGCCCTGGCCTCTCTTACCAGGATCTCCTGGATCTCCTGCTGGGGGATGAGATGGCGTCCCGCCTGCTTCCCTACATTAATGAAACGTTTTCCATCCCCGTACCGGGCAAGAAGGTCCGGATTCACCAGATGGTCATAGACCACCACCTGGGCTTCCTTTAACACCTGTTCCCCTTTTACCGTGATAAGGCCGGTATCTCCCGGGCCTGCGCCCACCAGCCATACCTTTCCTTCTGTCATCTTACTCTCCTTGTCTTCCCGCCGGCTCCTGCTACCGGGAAGCAGCCTCTCTTAGCTCTTCCGCCAGGGCAGCGCCCATCCCGATCGCCGCTTCCAGCGCCTCTTTCCTGCTGCCGATCCGGTAGTTTCCACTCTTCTCGTCATAGTAGAGTCCCCAAAGAAGGAGCATTCCCTCTTTCCGTTCCCCGTAGGCAGCCACCGGAGAGGAACATCCTCCTCCCAGAGCCCGGACAAATGCCCGCTCCTCCCGGGCGATCCGGCAGGCAGCCGGGGCTTCCAGCGCCCGGATCAACTCCCGGTCTTCCTCTTCCCGCATGGTCACCGCCAGTGTTCCCTGGCCTGCGGCCGGCAGCATTTCTTCTGGTTCAAAGCACCGGAAGATCCGCTCCTCCAGCCCAAGCCTTCGAAGACCTGCGGCCGCCAGGATCAGCGCATCGTATTCCCCCTTATCCAGCTTCTCAAGACGGGTTGGCACATTTCCCCGGATATCCTTGAATCGGGCTTCCGGGAACAGCTTCTCTGCCTGCAGCTTACGCCGGAAGGAAGAGCAGCCGATCACACCCCTGCCCTCCCAGGCTTCCTTCCCGGAAGGCAGTACCAGAGCGTCCCTTGGATCTTCCCGCTGTGAAAAGACCGCCAGCCCAAGGCCCGGGGTGACTTCCATGGGCATATCCTTCAGGCTGTGGACCGCCAGGTCGATCTCCCCTTGCAGAAGGGCAAGATCCAGCTCCTTGATAAAGACTCCTTTGC
>NZ_DBGCJQ010000040.1:0-24160 GCF_048354975.1 Massilistercora timonensis
GCCTGGAGGATGAGATCCCTCACGGGATCGCGGTAACCATTGAGAGCATGAAGCGAAAAGGAAAGGTTACTCACATCGAGGCGACCATTATCTGCGAGCGGGATTCCCACAAGGGGATAATTATTGGAAAACAAGGAAATATGTTGAAAAAGATCGGGAGCACCGCCCGCTACGAGATCGAGAAGATGCTGGATTGCCAGGTAAATCTCAAGCTTTGGGTCAAGGTGAAGAAAGACTGGAGGGACAGCGAGTATCTGATGAAAAATTTTGGATACCGGGAAGAAGAATAAAATCTCCTGACCATGGGACACCCTAATCCCAGGAAACAACGGATGAGGTGATCGCATGGAAGAGATGTACTGGAAGCAGTTCCTGGAGACAGGGAAAGTAGAGGATTATCTGACCTACAGGGGGATAGAGATCTGCAGGCAGGTCATGAAGAAGCACGAAGGTGAGCCAAGTGATGAACCAGATAACAGTGACGGCCATGGTACTGGCTGTGTCGCCCGTGGGGGAATATGACAGACGGGTGGTGCTTTTGACAAAAGAGCGGGGGAAGCTGGCCGCCTTTGCCAGAGGGGCAAGGCGGCAGGGGAGCGCCCTTCTGGGGGTGACAAGCCCCTTTTCCTTCGGAGAATTCACGCTGTATGAGGGGCGGACATCCTATACCCTGATGTCGGCCTCTGTTTCCAATTATTTTGAAGAACTGCGCACCGACGTGGAAGGGGCGTACTATGGATTTTATTTCATGGATCTTGCCAGCTACTATGCAAGAGAGGCGGCGGACGAGCGGGAGCTTCTGAAGCTTCTCTACCAGTCCCTGCGGGCCCTTACGAACGTACATATCCCCAACCGGCTGGTGCGCTGTATCTTTGAGCTGCGGACCATTGTCATCGAGGGGGAGGGGCCGCAGCTGGGAGAGTGTGTCCTGTGCGGGAATGAGGCAGGTGAGCGGCTTTTCAGCGTCCGCAAAGGGGGGCTGGTGTGCCGCCAGTGCGAGGGGAGAGTGGGGGATGCCAGGCCCCTTCTTGGCTCCACGGTCTACGCCATGCAGTATATTGCCGCCACGCCCCTGGAGAAGCTCTATACCTTTGTGGTCAAAGAAGAGGTGCTGGAGGAGCTGGAGCAGGTGACGGGGGCTTATCTGGAGGCTTATGTGGGCAGGCATTTCAAGTCTCTTGATATCCTGGAGACAGTGATCGGGACGGATCGAAGATTTAAAGAAGATTTAACATAAATGCGCTTTACAAGAATAAAAAAGAAGGATATATTATTCAAATAAGTAATCCACAGGTTGCGGAGCAGATGGCCAGAACGGTCATCTGCTTTTTCTTTTCGGAAAATCGGGAAAATGAGAAATAAAGGAGGAAGAAACCTATGAGAAAAGAGAGAAACAGGAGATTAGCCGGTGTTTTGGCAGTACTGCTTCTGCTTTGCGGGCTTCTGGCAGGCTGTATCCCGGGATCCGCCGGAGAGGGCGGGCAGGAAGCCGGGGAGAACACGGCTCAGCATGCGTCTTTCTGGGCGGACGGCGGGGAGGCGACCCTGCGGGTGCTGTCGGGATCTGAAAACCGGGAACTGGAGCCCATCATCCAGGAATGTGTCCGGGAGACCGGGATCAATATCGTTATGGAGTATAAGGGTTCCGTGGATATTATGAGGGAACTGGAGGCGGGAGCCGAGACTTACGATGCGGTATGGCCGGCAAACAGCCTTTGGATCTCTCTGGGAGACAAGTCCCATCTGGTAAAACATGTCCAGTCCACATCCACCACGCCGGTGGTCTTCGGGATCCGCCAGAGCCTGGCGGAGGAACTGGGATTTACAGACCGGGAGGTTTCGGTGGGCGAGATCCTGGAGGCGATCACGACCGGGAAGCTGTCTTTCTGTATGACCAGCGCTACTCAGTCTAATTCCGGCGCCAGCGCCTATATTGGATTCCTCTATGCCCTGCTGGACAAGCAGGAGGGGATGACAGTGGAAGACCTGCAGCAGGAGGAGCTGGGACGGCAGATCAAAGAATTACTGGGCGGTATCGAGCGCAGCTCCGGAAGTTCCGATTGGCTTAAAGACATGTTCCTTAAAGGGGATTACGACGCCATGGTCAATTATGAGAGCCTGATCATCAGCGCAAACCAGGAGCTGGAGGAACAGGGGAGAGAACCTCTGTATGTGGTGTATCCCTATGACGGACTTTCAATCTCAGATTCTCCGCTTGGCTATGTGGATCACGGGGAGAAGGGCCAGGAAGAGGCATTTCTCAAAGTGCAGGAATATCTGATGAGCGACGACGTCCAGGATCAGATCCAGAAGACCGGGCGGCGCACAGGATATGAAGGAGTGTCTGCGGAGAATGAAGATATTTTCAACAAGGACTGGGGTATTGATACAGAGCGGATCCTGTCCCCCATCACCATGCCGACGGCAGATGTGCTGGAGGAGGCGCTGAACCTTTATCAGACTCAGTTCCGGAAGCCTTCGCTGACAGTCTACTGTCTGGATTTTTCCGGAAGTATGTACGGAGAGGGGCAGGAACAGCTGATGGAAGGTCTGGCGCAGGTGATGCTCCAGGATCAGGCCAGGGCCAATCTTCTGGAGGCCAGCGAGGGAGAAGTAAATATCGCGGTGATCTTCAGTGATCAGGTGTTGAATGTATATGATGCAGGAAATCCTACCGATGAGAATATGCAGCAATTATACGATAAGATCAGCAGGCACGAGTGCGTAGGCGGAACCGATATTTATCTTGCGGCGGAGGAAGCCCTTAGTTATCTGGAGCAGTATGATCTGTCCGCTTATACTCCGGCGGTGATCCTGATGACGGACGGAGAATCCAACGGATCCCACAGCATGGAAGACCTGAAATCGGCTTATCAGGACGGGGGATATGATGTTCCCATCTTTTCTATCCTGTTTGGAGAGGCTTACGAGGAAGAACTGCAGGAGATCGCGGATCTCACCAACGGAAGAGTTTTTGACGGAAGAGAAGACCTGGTGGGAGCTTTCCGCAGTGTGAAAGGATATAACTAGATGAAAAAAGAGATTTGTGTGATCGCTCTCAGCTTTGTGTTTGATCTGTTCTTTTTCTATTTTCTGTTTGGGGTGCTGCGCTGGAACTTCCTCTTCAGCGCAGTGTTGGCGGTGCTTTTGTATATGGCGCTCACGTTGCTTCTGAAACCGGCGAGAAAGATCGGGAAGGTGAAGGTGGAGACCCTGAGGGACGGAGAACATTTAAGTGAGAAGCTGGAAGAAGCCAGGGCGGATCTTAAGAGCATCGAGCGGTCCATGACGAAGATCCGGGATCTGGAACTGAAGGAAGAATCGGAGCGGCTTCACCGGACGGCGGGAAACATCCTGAAGTATCTGGAGGAAAATCCAGGGAAGATCCCCCAGGCCCGGCAATTCATTGACTATTATCAGGATACGGCGTCCCAGCTGCTGAAGAAATATGTGGATCTGCAGAATACCGACCTTAATACGGAGGGCACCAGACGACTGAAGGTACAGACAGAGGAAGCCATCCGTACTCTGAATGAGGCGTTTGAGAATCAGTTCCAGAAGCTGATGTCGGAGGAGCTTCTGGATATGGAAGCAGAGCTTCAGCTGCTGCGGCAGACGATGAAGATGGAAGGACACAGTACCGCCCGGCAGGCGGACGGGGGAGAAAAAGGAGGCGCCAGAGAGATATGAAAGCGAGAATTGCAGGCCTGATCCTTTTGGTGGTGGTGATCCTGGCGGCGGGAGGATATTATCTCTATTCTTCCGGAAAACCACAGATCACTACCCTGGACGGATATCTGGGGGGAGAGAAGATCGGCCTTTTCGAGGATGAGGAAGTAAAGGATGTGCTGCGGAAGAACTACGGGCTGGAGCTGGAGTATGCCAAGGCCGGGTCCCTGGACATGGTGACGGCAGACCAGGAGGGGATGGATTATCTCTTTCCTTCCAGCCGGACGGCGCTGGATTACTATCGGGATGTCCACGGGGAGCCTGCGAAGCAGGATATTATCCTGAATACTCCTATTGTGATCTATACTCATCAAATGGTGCTGGATGCGCTGCTGGAACAAAAGGTGGCGACTGAACGGGATGGTAGTTTCTATGTGGATATGCAGAAACTGACAGATCTTATGCTGGCAGATACCAGCTGGGCAGATATCGGCCTGCCGGAGCTCTATGGGAGTGTGTCGGTGGACACTACCGATCCGGTGAAATCCAACTCTGGAAATGTCTATGCCGGACTTCTGGCCAATGTGCTAAACGGCGGAGAGACTGTGGATGAGACCAGCGTAGGAGCGGTGCTTCCCCAGTTGAAGGAGATTTTTTCCAGGCTGGGATATATGGAGACTTCTTCCGCGGATCTGTTTGATCAGTTCCTGAAGACCGGAGTAGGGGCAAAGCCCATGATCGCAGGTTATGAAAGTCAGCTTCTGGAGTTTTCTGTTCAGAATCCGGAGGAATATGAGACGCTGAAAGAGGATATCGTCATGCTCTATCCAACGCCCACCATCTGGTCCACCCATGTGCTGATCGCCCTGGACGATCCGGGAGAGCAGCTGATCAGCGCCCTGCTGGATGAAAAAGTGCAGGCGCTTGCCTGGGAGAAACACGGGTTTCGGACCAGCCTTTATTCGGCGGCGTCAGATGTGGAGATCTTCCCGGTAGAAGAGACCTGCCAGGAGATCACTCAGGTGATGGAGATCCCGGATTACCAGACAATGAAACAAATTATCGATTATTTGTCATAAAAGCGGAGAAAGGATGGGAAGAGATGAGCGAGATCACCATGGAAGCCCTGATGCGGGCGAAAGAAAAAGAGATGGAAGAAACGCTGCCGGCGCAAGAACCGGCGGAAGAGGCGCTGACACCGCAGGAGCGGCAGCGGGTGGATGAGATCAAGAAGGAGATTGATTTCCTGGATCCTCAGACCGACGTACAGTACGGTGTGGGAGCCCAGCGTAATATCGCTGATTTTTCCCAGCGGATCCTGGGGCAGGTGCGTACGAAAGACAGTGGGACGGCAGGGGAGCTTCTGCTGGAGCTTTCCGAAAAGGTGCGTAATTCCGATGTGGCAAAGATTGGAAATAATGAGGGGATCCTGGATAAGATCCCGTTCTTAAAGAGCGCAAAAGACCGTATCCGCCGTTTTCAGGCCCAGTATGAGACGCTGGAGGTGCAGGTGGACCGGATTGAGGGAGAACTGGAGAAGGCCCGCATGGAGATGCTCAAAGATATCAATATGTTTGAGACCTTGTATCAGAAGAACCTGGAGTATTTCCGGGAACTGGAATGCTATATCACCGCAGGGGAGGAGAAGGTGGCTGAAGTGCGCCAGGAAACCCTTCCCGGTTTGCGCCAGGAGGCCGCTGAGTCAGGGGATCCAATGGCGGCTCAGGTGCTGCGGGATTTCGAGGATACGGTGAACCGGTTTGAGAAAAAGCTGCACGATATGAAACTGAGCCGCACCATTGCCATCCAGACGGCTCCTCAGATCAAGATGATCCAGAACAATGACAAGATGCTGGTGGACAAGATCCAGACAGCGGTGCTTAATACGATCCCGGTGTGGAAGAGTCAGATCGTGATCGCTCTGGGACTGTACCGGCAGCAGAAGACCCTGCAGATGCAGCGGGAGATCACGGACACCACCAACCAGCTGCTGGAGAAGAACGCGGAGCTTCTGAAGACCAATACCCTTGAGACAGCGAAAGAATCTGAGCGGGGCATTGCGGACATAGCCACACTGAAGAAAGTCAATGACGATATGATCCGGACCATTGAAGAGACTCTGCGTATCCAGCGGGAGGGAAGCGTTAAGCGCCATGAGGCGGAAAAGGAACTGGCCAGACTGGAGGCAGATATGAAACGGGCGCTGGCAGGCCAGTTTGACCAGAGGTAAAAAGCAGATAACTGTACCCTTAAAAGCCCGGGAAAATGCGTTCGCAGGGGTTGCAAACCGGGCCGGTTGACTGTATAATAATTAACAATTATGAGAAAGAAAAGTGAGGATATGGGTATGGTAGAAAAGACAATGGAAAAGATCGTGGCTCTGGCCAAATCAAGAGGGTTTGTATATCCTGGTTCCGAGATCTACGGCGGGCTTGCCAATACATGGGATTACGGAAATCTTGGCGTGGAGCTGAAGAATAACGTGAAGAAAGCCTGGTGGCAGAAATTCGTCCAGGAGTCTCCCTACAATGTGGGCGTGGACTGCGCGATCCTGATGAATCCCCAGACCTGGGTGGCCAGCGGACATCTGGGCGGATTCAGCGATCCGCTGATGGACTGTAAGGAATGCCACGAGCGTTTCCGGGCGGACAAGATGATCGAGGATTACGCCAAGGAAAACGGGCTTGAGCTGCCGGACAGCATCGACGGCTGGAGCCATGAGAAGATGGAGGCGTACATCGAGGAGCATCAGATCCCCTGCCCCACCTGCGGAAAGCATAACTTTACAGAGATCCGGGAGTTCAACCTGATGTTCAAGACTTTCCAGGGCGTGACCGAGGACGCCAAGAGCGTAGTATATCTCCGTCCGGAGACTGCCCAGGGAATCTTTGTAAACTTTAAGAATGTACAGCGTACCTCCCGGAAGAAGATCCCCTTCGGGATCTGCCAGATCGGCAAATCCTTCCGGAACGAGATCACGCCGGGCAACTTTACCTTCCGTACCAGAGAGTTCGAGCAGATGGAGCTGGAATTCTTCTGTGAGCCGGATACGGACCTGGAGTGGCACGCATACTGGAAGCAGTTCTGTCTGGACTGGCTGAAGTCTCTGGGTCTGAAGGACGAGGAAGTGCGCTATCGTGACCATGAGCCGGAAGAGCTGAGCCACTACAGCAAGGCCACCACGGACGTGGAGTTCCTCTTCCCCTTTGGCTGGGGCGAACTGTGGGGTATCGCGGACCGGACAGACTTCGACCTGACCCAGCACCAGACGGTGTCCAAGCAGGATCTGTCCTACTTTGACGATGAGAAGAAGATCAAATACATCCCCTACGTGATCGAGCCGTCGCTGGGCGCGGACCGTATGGTACTGGCTTTCCTGTGCAGCGCCTATGACGAGGAAGAGCTGGAAGGCGGAGACATGCGTACCGTCCTTCATTTCCATCCGGCGCTGGCTCCGGTGAAGATCGGCGTGCTGCCGCTGTCCAAGAAGCTGAGCGAGGGCGCGGAGAAGATCTATACCCAGTTGTGCAAGAAATACAACTGTGAGTTTGATGAAAGAGGAAATATCGGCAAGCGCTACCGCCGCCAGGATGAGATCGGAACACCGTTCTGCGTGACTTACGATTTCGACTCTGAGGAAGACGGCGCAGTGACGGTCCGCGACCGCGACACCATGGAGCAGGAGCGGGTGAAGATCGAAGATCTGGAGAGCTACTTCGAGAAGAAGTTTTCGTGGTAATTCCATGAAGCTGACGGTAAAAGATATCAAAGAACTATGGAATAACGGACAGGCGGAACTGGTGGCAGGAGCAGAAGGCCTTGATCGTCCGGTGGCGTTTTACGACATGATGGAACAGCCGGACATCAAACCGTGGCTCAGAAAAGAGCTGCTTCTGATCACAACCGGATACGCGATCCGCAAGGATAAAGAAGCCGTCTTGACATTGATCCGGGATTTGAATGAAGCGGGGGCGTCTGCCCTCGCCATCAAAACCCGGTTTTTTGATCGGTTTCCCCAGGAAGCCCTGGAGCTGGCAGATAGCCTTCATTTCCCCCTTTTCTTCCTGGATAACGGGGTGGGGTTTGTGGAGGCGGTGTATCCAGTGATGGTGGCCCTTGTAGAGGCGAAAAGCGGCATGGAGATGTATACCCGGTATCAGATCGGCCAGGTGGAGAAGAAGAAGCTGGATCAGAAGTTCTATTTTGATCTGACCCGGGGGGATTTTGACCGGGAAGAAGAGGCGCAGATGCGGGCGGTATCTCTTTACTGGCCCCATCTTCCCATAAGAGTGATGGAGATCCTGCCTTCCTCCGGCAGTGAGGAAGTAACGGAGAAAAAGCGGGAAAAGGCAAGAAAGAAAACGGAAGAGTTTCTTATGAAACAAAATGTTATATATAACAGCATTTCTTTTCCTAAGAAGGACCTGATCCTTTTTCAGGAACCGGGAAGGCCCGGCGCTTTTGAGAAGGAGCTGGAGACCTTCCGGGAAAATCTTGTCAGAACTGTAAAACAGGAATATCATATCCTGGTTTCCGGCAGAGCAGAAAGTTATCTGAAAGTGGCGGAGGCAGACAGGCAGCTGGGAGAACTTCGCAGGCTTACAGGAATACCTACGGTTGAAGAGAAGACTTTGTGGTGGGAGCAGATGGGATATGAGGAACTGCTGCTTCAGATCTCCAGACTGCCGGAGGTTCAAAGTTATATAGAGGAACGTTTCCGCAATCTTGTGGAGTATGACCAAAAGCACGGAGCAAGGTTGCTCTGGACCCTGGAAGAACTGATGCAGAACAATGGATCCAGGAAGGAGACGGCGGAAAAACTGTTTCTTCACAGGAATACCATGGCATACCGGGTAAAGAAGATTGAGGAGATCCTGGGGTGCAGTCTGGGAGATTCTCAAACGGTACAGGAGCTTGCCTTTCTGTGCAAGATGAGGGAATACCAGAATTTTTAACAAAATTGTGCGTGAAGCACAAAATAATAAGGGAAAGATTGGGGGGCGGGAATAAAGAGTTTATCCCGATAAAGTGCTAAAATAAAGGAGTGTTAAGCCAATGTGGGTGATCATCACATTGGCTTTCTTTATACCTGAAGACCGGATGTTTTGAAAACGAAAAGAGGTCGATGAGAGAAAAGGAGGAGAAACTATGGACGAACAAAGCAAAAAATCGTATGAGCAGCTGCATATTACCGCGGCTGAGCATCCAAAGGCGTTCGCGCCCCACGTAGTCATCCTGAATGTTGTGATGAGTGTGCTTGGCGCGATCATTGGTCTGGAGCTGATCGTACGTACAGGCGTTGCGCCCAATACGTCGATCGTTGGAGCCTTGTTTGCGATCATTCTTTCCAGGATCCCGTTGAAATTCTTACAGAAGTACCGGAGTATCCACAGCCAGAACATGATCCAGACAGCTATCTCCGGAGCAACATTTTCTGCGGCGAACAGCCTGCTGCTCCCAATTGGTATCCCTGTGATCATGGGAAGATGGGACCTGATGATGCCGCTGCTGATCGGTGTGTTTATCGCCACCATCATTGATGCGACGATCCTTTATAAAACTTTTGATTCCGAGATGTTCCCGGCAGAGGGCGCATGGCCGCCTGGA
Source organism: Massilistercora timonensis (assembly GCF_048354975.1). Lineage (NCBI taxonomy): Bacteria > Bacillati > Bacillota > Clostridia > Eubacteriales > Massilistercora > Massilistercora timonensis. The sequence continues at coordinate 9,277 of NZ_DBGCJQ010000040.1, forward strand.
GTGGCTTCCGCCCAGTCTATTCTTGCCGTGGTAGAGAAAGGCCGGAAAGCCATGCTTCTTCTTGGCGGTATGGTGATCGGTGTGGGCGGCAAGGTCATCGGGATCCCGACAGACCTTCTGGGTGTGTCCTGGTTTGGTGACTTTGTGGCAATGGCAGCCCTTGGTGTGGGCAGTATTGTGATCGGTGTGATCAATACCAATGGGTTTATCATTGACATTTTTGGGAAGAGCTTTCCTGTTATTACGAATATCTTTGGCGAGGGAGCGAATCTTACCGCGGATCCTATGTTCCAGTATATGCCTCACGGTATCATGATCGGAGCCGGTATGATCGCACTGCTTCAGGTCTGCAAGATGCTGTTCTCCAAGAAGGGAGACGACGCCAGCGCGGCAGGTAAATTCAGCCGGAGCATGGGAAATATGAAGAGCGCCCTGGGATGGGGCTATGTGGCTTACTTTGTAGTAGCCATTGGCCTGGCAGTAATTACCGGAATCTGGTCCGAGATGTCTCCGGTTAAACTGGTCATCTGGATCATCTACGCTGCCTTCGCAGCTATCGCTTCCGAGCTGATCGTGGGAATTTCTGCTATGTATTCCGGATGGTTCCCGGGATTTGCCACAGCGCTGATCTTCCTTCTGGTAGGAATGCTGATCGGATTCCCAAGTATGCCTCTGGCAATCCTGGTTGCTTATACGGCAGCTACAGGTCCGGCCTTCTCTGATATGGCCTACGACCTGAAGTGCGGATATATTCTGAGAGGGTGCGGACAGGATCCGGACCTGGAGAAAGTGGGAAGAAAACAGCAGTATATTTCTGAAATTGTAGGATTTACCGTTGCCTTTGTTATGGTAGCCCTTCTTGCGAAGACTTACTTCTCGCAGGGACTTTTTGCACCAGTAGATGCCACCTTTGCAGCGACCATCGAGGCCGGCGCAAGCGGAGCGGTTGCCAAGTGGCTTCTGATCTGGGCGATCCCGGGTGCGATCATCCAGTTCCTGGGAGGGGCCCGTCAGGTGGGAATCCTGTTCGCCACCGGTCTTCTGGTTGGAAGTACCATCAATGGTCTTACCATTATCGTGGCTCTGATCATCCGCGCAGTCCTGGTAAGAAGGAACAAAGAGAACGAGGATACCCTCAATATCCTGGGTGCAGGCGCGCTGGCAGGTGCTGCTCTGTACAGCTTCTTCACAGCAACGCTGGCTCTTGGAAGCAAGAAAAAATAGCGAGTGGATCTTGAATTCAAATGTCGGCGTAAAGAGTACTTTATGCCGGCATTTGTAATAAAACGTATCATAACATGACAGAAAGAAGGGGATTTTGATGGAGAAACAAGTGGGAATGAAACTGACGGCCCAGATGCTGGATGACATTCTTGCAGGCGGGACCATCCTCGGAGGAGGAGGAGGCGGAGATCCTGTCAAAGGGAGAAAGTACGCGAAGATCGCGGTGGAATACACGGATCTGCGGCTGGTCCCCATTGAGGCGGTGGACGAGGACGCAGTGCTTCTGACGGCGTCTCTGGTGGGCGCTCCCAACGCGAAGGATCAGTTTATGACGGCGAAAGATCTTGCCTATACCGTGGAGATGATCCGCAAGAATACGGATCTGAAGCTGGGCGGGATCATCACCAATGAGCAGGGTGGAGAGGCTTCTGTGAACGGCTGGCTCCAGGCTGCCATCTCCGGGCTTCCGCTGGTGGACGCGCCCTGCAACGGCCGGGCTCACCCCACAGGCGTGATGGGAAGTATGAACCTGCACAAACAGAAGGACTATAAGACGGTCCAGGCATGCGTGGGAGGAAATCCGGAGACCGGCAATCACGTAGAGTGTTTCTTTGAGGGAAGTATCGAACATACCTCTAAGCTGGTCCGCCTTGCTTCCATCGAGGCAGGAGGTCTGGTGGCGGTGGCCAGGAATCCGGTGACCGCGGCTTATGCCAAAGAGAACTGCGCCGTGGGCGGAGTAAGCTTTGCCATTGAGACAGGAAAGGCTTTCCGCAAAGGGCTGGAGACTTCCGTGGAGGAAGCGGTGAACAGCGTGTGCGAATTCCTGGGCGGCAGGGTACTGGCCAGAGGAAAGGTGGAGAATTTCTCCATAGAGACTACAGGTGGTTTTGATGTAGGATATGCGGAAGTGGACGGATGTGAGCTGACCTTCTGGAATGAGTACGCGACTGCTGAGAAGGACGGAAAGCGGCTTGCCACCTTCCCGGATCTCATTATGACCATCAATGCACAGACCGGAGAACCGGTGACCACGGCCATGATGGAGGAAGGGCTGGACGTCTATGTGATCGGAACAGACAAGAAGAATCTGAAGTTGTCAGCTACCATGTTTGATCCGGAGCTTCTCCAGGAGACGGAGAAAGTGGTGGGCAAAGAAATGGTGAAATACTTATAAGAACAGGGAGGACATAGAATTATGTTGATGAAACAGATTATCGATGCATTTGATGTGCTGGACGATGCAAATGTAACAGGAAAAAAGGTGGAGGAGTATCTGCGGACCATCAAGGCGGATGCGGATATCCAGGTCTATGAGCTGAAAGGGCCAAAGGGATCTACGGATATGCTGAAAGTGCGGATCCCCGGAACCAAGGGAAAGACAAACGGCGGGACAGCTCCTACCATCGGTCTTCTGGGACGTCTGGGCGGCCTTGGCGCCCGCCCGGAGAGGATCGGTTTTGTGTCTGACGGAGACGGGGCCCTGGCGGCGGTGGCTCTGGCAGCAAAGCTTCTGGATATGCAGAACAAGGGTGACTTCCTTGAGGGCGACGTGCTGGTTTCCACCCATATCTGCCCGGATGCGCCTACCCAGCCTCACGATCCGGTACCGTTTATGGGATCTCCGGTGGAGATGTCACAGGTAAATCATGAGGAAGTGTCCGACGATCTGGACGCCATCCTGTCTGTGGACACTACAAAGGGAAATCGCGTGATCAACACCAGAGGATTTGCCATCTCTCCCACGGTAAAAGAGGGATTTATCCTGCGGACATCCGAAGATCTTCTGGAGCTTATGCAGATTACTACAGGCAAGCTTCCCTATGTATTCCCGCTGGCAACCCAGGACATCACTCCTTATGGAAATGACGTCCATCACCTGAACAGCGTGCTTCAGCCCTGTACAGCCACAAACGCCCCGGTGGTAGGGATCGCGATCACCACAGAAGTGATGGTGCCGGGCTGCGCCACAGGAGCTACCCATGCGGCGGACGTAGAAGAGGCTGCCCGCTTTATGCTGGAGGTGGCCAAAGCCTTTGGACGGGGACAGTGCAAGTTCTACGATGAGGACGAATATGCCCGCCTTGTGAAACTGTATGGAAGTATGAAACATTTACAGACTCTGGGTGAAGAATAAGAGGTGGATGAAGATGAAAATTGGAGCGATCACCATTGGCCAGGCGCCAAGAACGGACGTGACGGCGGATATCATGGATATTTTTGAAGGACAGGTGGAGCTTAAGCAGGCCGGAGGGCTGGACGGGCTTACAAAAGAGGAGATCGCAAAATTTACGCCGGAAGAGGGAGACTATGTGCTGGTCTCCCGCCTGACGGACGGGAGCTCTGTGACCTTTGCGGAGCGCTATATCCTGCCCAGGCTGCAGCAGGCCATCGACGAGCTGGAGGCGGAAGGCTGCCGGCTGATCATGTTCTTCTGCACCGGAAAATTTCCGGAGACCTTAACATCCAGAAATATCCCTCTTATCTATCCCTGCGATATTCTGGACCGGATCGTGCCCCTGATGACCAAGAAGTCAAATATCATCTGTATGACGCCCTCTCCTCTCCAGCTTAGCCAGACAGAGGGGAAATGGAGTCAGTATGTGGACAAGGTAACGTCCATTGCGGCGTCTCCCTATGGCCCCTGGGAGGATCTGGAGAAGGCGGCCGAGCAGGTGAAGGATATGGATGCGGACCTGATCGTTCTGGACTGCATCGGATACACTCAGGAGATGAAGCGGATGTTTGAAGAAAAAACAGGGAAACTGGTAGTGCTTCCAAGGACACTTCTGGCCCGCGTGGTCTCCGAACTGACAGACTTGAAGAAAAGAGGATAAGGATCGTTATGCAGGATTTCGTAAAGATTGCCGAGCAGGTGCTTGTCTCCTGCCTGGGCGTGAAAAAGGATGAATCTGTCCTTGTGATCACAGATGACACGAGAAAAGAGATCGGGGAGGCCCTCTATCAGGCGGCCTGCGATCTTGGTTGTGAAGGGCTTCTGATGGTTATGAAAGAGCGGGAAGTCAGCGGCCAGGAGCCGCCTAAAGCGGTGGCGGAAGCCATGAAGGCGGCGGATGTAGTCATTGCGCCTACAGCCAAATCCCTGACCCATACCGCGGCCAGGATCCAGGCGGCAGCCGCCGGGACCCGGGTTGCAACTATGCCGGGCATCACCAGAGAAATGTTCGGGAAAGGAGCCATGACCGCAGATTATCAGGAAGTAGAGAAGCTGACCGCCAGGATCACGGATATGTTAACCCAGGCGGACAAGGCCAGGATCGAGAAAGATGGAAAGGTTCTGGAGATCTCCCTGAAAGGGCGGGACGGCGTGCCCAGCCCGGGAGTCTACAAGGAGCCTGGCAAATGCGGGAATCTTCCCTCCGGGGAAGCCTATATCGCGCCGCTGGAAGACGGCTCTGAGGGCGAGATGATCATTGACGGTTCCATGGTGGGGATCGGGAAGCTGGAAAGCCCTCTGCACATGAAGATCTCCGGCGGAAAACTCCGGGAAGTGACGGGAGATAAAAGTGAAAATCTGGGGATCCTTCTGAAAAATGAGACCAACGGGACTTTATGTGAACTTGGGATCGGAACCAATGAGGCGGCCATCTTAAACGGGATCATCCTGGAAGATGAGAAGGTGTATGGCACCGTGCACATCGCTTTTGGAACCAATGCGTCATTTGGCGGGGTGAACAAAGCAGAGTGTCATATGGACGGGATCATTCTGCGCCCCACATTGTATCTGGACGATACCCTTGTGATCAAAGAAGGAGTTTTTCAGGTATAACGGCAAGCAAACCCTGCAGCTTGGAAAGCTGCGGGGTTTCGTTTAAAAAGGAGGAAATTATGAGCCAAAAAGGGAAAAAATTTAAAGTAGGACTGATCCGGGTGCTGACCTGCGAAGAGCCGGAAGTGCTGTATTCTCATCAGAGACAGATTATGGAGAAATTTCCGGAGCTGGAAGTGGAGACCAAGTGTATCCCAGATCAGCCGGAAGGGATCCACAGTCCGGAACTTGGCCGGATCGCGGTTCCCAAGATTGTAGAGACGGCGAAAACCTTCCAGGATGTGGATATGATCATCGTCAGCTGTGCGGATGATCCGGGAGTCCGGGAGATCCGGGAAGCCCTGCCAGGTATTCCGGTAACCGGAGGCGGGGAGACAACGGTTGCAGTGGCGCTCCGCTATGGATCCAGGATCGGGGTCCTGGGGATCACCGATTATGCGCCGGATGCTTACGCGCGGCTGCTGCAGGGAAAGATGATCCTGGAGAAGCCGGAAGGGGTGGACAGTACCCTGGATCTGATGACGCCGGAGGGAAGAGAACAGGTGCTCTTGTCCGGCAGGAAGCTGAAAGAAAAGGGGGCGGAAGTGATTGCCCTGGCCTGTACAGGGCTTGCGACCATCGGCATTGCCCGGGAACTGGAGGAGGCTACCGGCCTGCCGGTGATCGACCCGGTTCTGGCAGAGGGGCTGTTTGCTTATTTTGAAAGTGTGCGCAGATAGGAAATCAGTCTGCTTTTGAAAGAGAAAGAGGTGAGAGTATATGGAGTTGCTGACAGCGATCAATGAACGGCACAGCATCCGGTCTTTTGAAGAGAAAAAAGTGCCTGAGGAACTATTGCTGAAACTGGCGGACGCAGCGCAGAAAGCGCCTTCTGCCAGTAATCTCCAGGCCTGGAGATTCTTGTTTGTGACAGACGAGGAAAAACGGGAGAAAGTGGACTTCTTCAGCCCAGGGCTTTCCGGCAGGCCGCCGGTGATCCTGGTGATCTGCTCAGATATGGCGAAGGCCCTTAAGCGGGGTGGAGAAAATGCGAAGAAGTACGGCTGTATGATGGACGCGGCAATGGCGGCAGAGAATCTTATGCTGGCAGCCAGGGAATATGGTCTTGGAACCTGCGCCATCAAGTCCTACAACGAGACGGCAGTGCGCAAGATCCTGGAGATCCCGGAGGACTACCGGATTGAACTAATTGTTTCTATCGGTTATCCCAAGGGAGAGCCCCGGTGTCCTGCAAGGCCGGCGGTGGAAGAGATCGCCTTTTTTAACTCGTTTGGAGAAGCTGGGAGAAAGGAGTAGGAAAGATGGAGCGAGGAGAACTGGAATTATTGATCTATCTTATTACCAGCGCTCAGGGACTTCCGGGAGAGCCAAGGATCTACGGGTCCATCCGGTTGACGGAAGCGGCTTACAAGCTGTGCCGGATCCTGCTGGAGAGAGATCCGGAGAATGAGAAGCTGAAGGCTCTGGCAGAACACCTGGAGCAGGATAAAGGCAAGGCGCTGTCCCAGGAGGAAGATTTCTGGAATATGCTCCGGGATGTGTCGGGAATGCTGGTAGAATGTATGTAGATACAAGGAAAAGATCTGCCTGATAAAAACAGCCCTCTGGGTTTTACCCAGGGGGCTGTTTGCTGCGATCATATTTCTGCTGTTTCTTGATTACAGGATCTTGATCTCCGGATCAAAGGGCTTGTCAGCGTAGCGTTCCGGATGGATCCGTCTGTCGCGGAAGTCCGCGATGGCGGTGTAGAGAACGTCGGTAGAAGAGTTAACACCGGTCTCGCAGGAATCCTGGATCACACCGATGATGAAACCAACGCCAACAACCTGCATGGAGATGTCGTCCGGGATACCAAACAGGCTACATGCAAGCGGGATCAACAGAAGAGAACCGCCGGCAACACCGGAAGCTCCGGCTGCACTGGCCGCTGCAAGAACGCACATGATGAGCGCGCTTCCGATAGAAACCTTGATATCCAGAGTGTTGGCTGCCGCCAGGGCCATGGTGGAGATGGTGATCGCCGCGCCGGCCATGTTGACGGTGGAGCCAAGTGGGATGGAGATGGAATATGTATCCTCGTCCAGACCCAGTCTCTCACACAGTTTCATATTTACCGGGATATTGGCCGCGGAGCTTCTGGTGAAGAACGCGGTGATAAAGCTTTCCTTCAGACAGGTGAAGATCAGCTTGTATGGGTTCTTGTGGATAAACAGGAACACGATGATGGGGTTGACAATGAGGACAACCGCAGCCATGGTTCCAACCAGTACCAGGATCAGACGTCCGTATCCGAGAAGAACGGAAAGTCCCTGCTCGGAGATGGTGGTGAAGATCAGGCCCATGATACCAAATGGCGCGCAGCTGATCACCCACTGTACCGCGATGGATACTGCGTCGGAGATATTCTCCAGGGCGTTCTTGGTTCCTTCGCTGGCTCCCTTGAGGGCGATACCAAAGATGATGGCCCATGCCAGGATGCCGATGTAATTGGCGTTCACGATGGCATTTACCGGATTGTCAACCAGGTTCATAAGCAGGTTGGTCAATACTTCGGTGACGCCGCTTGGAGGTGTTACGTCACCGGTGTCTGTGTTCTCTGTGAAGGTAAGTACGATGGGGAAGAGACGGCTTGCAACTACCGCGCAGGCAGCTGCTACCACATTACCTACCATGTACAGGACAACGATGACTTTCAGGTTGGTCTTCTGGCCCTTTCCCATGTGGCACAGAGAACTCATGACCAGGAAGAATACCAGGATCGGGGCGATCCCGCGCAGTGCTCCGACGAACAGGTCGCCAAGAATGGAGATGCCGGAAGCCTGGGGGATGGTAAGTCCCAGGATGATGCCGACGATCAGACCACAGATGATCCGTTTGACAAGGCTTATGCTGTTCCACTTTTTGATTACGTTTTTAACTGTTTCCATACCTCTCTCACTTTCTTTCTTTTTTGCCTTTACGCTCATGATCGCTAAGATAACGTTAAGACATTGCTTTCCATTAATATTACAGGAAAGAGAGGGATTTGTAAATAATAACTATAAATTTTTTTGAAACAATTGAGTTTCTGTACGGTTTGCACAGCCGCGAAAAAGCGGAACACAAGCATTTTCTGAGACCAAAAAAAGCACCTGTCCATGGTGATGGAACAGGTGCTTTTTGCAACCTATGTAATTGTTTGCTCTTAATCGCTTTTGATTACAGGATCTTGATCTCCGGATCGAACGGCTTGTCAGCGTAGCGCTCCGGATGGATCCGTCTGTCGCGGAAGTCCGCGATGGCGGTGTAGAGAACGTCGGTAGAGGAGTTAACACCGGTCTCGCAGGAATCCTGGATCACACCGATGATGAAACCTACACCAACAACCTGCATGGAGATGTCGTCCGGGATACCAAACAGACTACATGCAAGCGGGATCAGCAGCAGGGAACCGCCGGCAACACCGGAAGCTCCAGCCGCGCTGGCTGCTGCAAGAACGCACATGATAAGCGCGCTTCCTACGGAAACATGAATGTCCAGGGTGTTGGCTGCCGCCAGGGCCATGGTGGAGATGGTGATCGCCGCACCGGCCATATTTACGGTAGCGCCAAGCGGAATGGAGATGGAGTAGGTATCCTCGTCCAGACCCAGTCTCTCGCACAGTTTCATATTTACCGGGATATTGGCCGCGGAACTTCTGGTGAAGAACGCGGTGATAAAGCTTTCCTTCAGGCAGGTGAATACCAGCTTGAACGGATTCTTGCGGATGAACAGGAACACGATGATGGGGTTGACAACGAATACAACCACAGCCATGGTTCCAACCAGTACCAGGATCAGACGTCCGTATCCGAGAAGAACGGAAAGTCCCTGCTCGGAGATGGTGGTGAAGATCAGGCCCATGATACCAAATGGCGCGCAGCTGATTACCCACTGTACCGCGATAGATACCGCGTCAGAGATGTGCTCCAGCGCGTTCTTGGTTCCCTCGCCTGCGCCTTTAAGAGCAACACCAAATACGATAGCCCAGAACAGGATACCGATGTAGTTGGCCTGTACGATGGCATTTACCGGATTGTCAACCAGGTTCATAAGAAGGTTGGTCAATACTTCGGTGACGCCGCTTGGAGGCGCTACGTCGCTGGTGTCAGTGTTGTCTGTGAAAGTAAGCACGATCGGGAAGATGTAGCTTGCGATCACGGCACAGGCCGCTGCCAGCACGTTACCTGCCATATAGAGGATAACGATCATCTTCATATTTGTCTTCTGACCTTTTCCCATATGGCACAGAGCGCTCATAACCAGGAAGAATACCAGAACCGGAGCGATTCCCCGCAGGGCTCCGACGAACAGATCTCCGAGGATGGAGATACCAGTTGCCTGTGGAACAACAAGTCCAAGGATGATACCAACGATCAGTCCACAGATGATCCGTTTTACCAGACTGATGCTGTTCCATTTCTGAAGAATATTTTTAACTGTTTGCATTGTACTTCGCAGATATTGCTATCTGCCACCTCTCTTTCCTCTAGATTTTGTTTTCCCGCATTTGGAGAAAACGCTATAAGGATTATAATTTATCCGGCTCGATTTGTGAACATGAAAAGGCGTATTAACAAAACCTTAGCGAATTATAAACATATTTGTAGAAAATTTAACGAGACCGGAAACGTTGTTTGTGCAACTTTGGTAAAATTCATTGTGCAAAGGAAAAATGGTGTGCTATAATAAAAAAAGAAAATCGTCTTGGGGACGAAAATTTATGGGAGGTACATCAAAATGAGTGTAAACAATGACGGCTTAATGTGGGCGCTTGTCAAGGAGAAACCGGAAGAAGGTCTGTGGATGAAGCGTGTTCCGATCCCGGAGGTGGGACCTAACGACGTGAAGATCAAGATCCACAAAACAGCGATCTGCGGAACAGACGTACATATCTGGCAGTGGAATGACTGGGCGCAGCATACAATTCCCATCGGACTTACCGCCGGACATGAATATGTAGGCGAGGTTGTTGAGGTTGGAGCAGGCGTGAAAGGCTTCAATATCGGCGACCTGGTTTCCGGTGAAGGCCATATCACCTGCGGCAAGTGCCGGAACTGTCTGGAAGGCCACAAAGAGAACTGTAAGGATGCCAAAGGCGTAGGCGTGAACAGAAACGGAGCTTTCGCCGAGTACCTGGTGATCCCGGCTTCCAACGTATGGCCGTGCAACCCCAATATCCCGGAGGAGATGTACGCCATCTTCGATCCATTTGGAAATGCGACTCATACAGCGCTTTCCTATGATGTATTGGGCGAGGACGTACTGATCGCAGGCGCAGGCCCCATCGGAATGATGGCAGCTGCTATCGTGAAGTTCGCAGGCGCAAGACACGTGGTTGTGACAGACTTTAACCAGTATCGTCTGGATCTGGCGAAGAAGCTGGGCGCTACAAGAACGGTGAATCTGGGAGAGGAGAAGCTTCCGGATGTTATGAAAGAGATCGGCATGACCGAAGGATTTGACGTAGGACTTGAGATGTCCGGTTCCCAGGCAGGTCTTCACGACATGATCCACAACATGAAGCACGGCGGCAAGATCGCGCTTCTTGGCCTGCAGAGAACAGACGCTACCGTAGACCTGGAGACCGTGATCTTCAACGGCTTGAACCTGCGTGGTATCTACGGACGGAAGGTATGGGATACTTGGTACAAGATGTCCATGATGATCCAGGCTGGTCTGGATATTTCTGAAGTGATCACACACCACTTCGATATCAAAGACTTTGCCAAGGGCTTTGAGGCAATGATCTCCGGAGAGTCCGGCAAGGTAATCCTGGACTGGTCACATGTAAATGACTAAGCTGTCCCGCGGATCCGGACGCAAATGATTCCTGCATCAGATGCAGAGACAAGAATGGAAATAATATAGAAGGAAGGTCGATAGAAATGGCAAGGAAAGACGATATTTTAAACATTTACGCCAAAGAGGTGGAAGGGATCAAAGAGGCAGGGCTCTTTAAAGGCGAGGCTCCCTTTGTTTCTCCCCAGGGCGCGAGAGTGAAGATGGAAGACGGAAGAGAGCTTCTGTGTATGTGCGCCAACAACTATCTGGGACTTGGCGACAGCCCGAGACTGATCGAGGCGGCGAAGAAGACATACGACGCAAAAGGATTTGGCGTTGCTTCCGTACGTTTCATCTGTGGAACTCAGGATATCCACAAACAGCTGGAGCAGAAGATCTCCAAATTCCTGGGAACAGATGACACCATCCTGTACTCTTCCTGTTTCGACGCTAACGGCGGACTCTTTGAGACGATCCTGACAGCGGACGATGCAGTAATCAGTGACGAGCTGAACCACGCTTCCATCATCGACGGCGTTCGTCTTTGCAAAGCAAAACGGTTCCGTTATAAAAACAACGACATGGAAGACCTGGAGGCCAAGCTGAAAGAAGCAGATGAAGCCGGCGCGCGCATCAAACTGATCGCCACCGACGGCGTATTCTCCATGGACGGTATTATCTGTAACCTGAAAGGTGTCTGCGATCTGGCAGATAAATACAATGCGCTGGTTATGGTAGATGACAGCCACGCAGTTGGCTTCGTCGGCAAGACCGGACGTGGAACTCCGGAGTACTGCGGCGTGCAGGGCCGTGTGGACATCATCACCGGAACCCTGGGCAAGGCACTGGGCGGAGCTTCCGGCGGATATACATCCGGACGCAAGGAGATCATCGATCTGCTCCGTCAGCGCAGCCGTCCGTACCTGTTCTCCAACTCTCTGGCACCGGCCATCGTAGGCGCCAGCCTGGAGCTTTTCGATATGCTGGATGAGAGCACAGAGCTTCGCGACCATCTTGAGGAAGTAACCGCATATTATCGGAAAGAGCTGGAAGACAACGGCTTCGATATTATCCCGGGAACTCATCCCTGCGTACCGGTAATGCTCTATGATGAGAAGACCGCCGCAGAATTTGCGAAACGGATGATGGACAAGGGCGTTTACGTCGTAGCATTCTCCTATCCGGTAGTGCCGAAGGGCAAGGCAAGAATCCGTACCCAGGTTTGCGCAAGCCACACGAAAGAAGACATCGATTTCATCGTGAAGTGCTTCAAAGAAGTAAGAGAAGAGATGAAGTAAATTTTTTATTGTTAATCCAGGACGTAGCCTTTTGCAAAAAGGCTACGTCCTGGATTAACATTTACGGTGTACCAAAATGAAGAATGGGGTGTACCAAAATGAAAACTGACCTGTACCAAAATGAAAGGGGGAACTATTTTGCCACTTAAGCGGCGTCAGAAAAGCGGTACAGATCTATATCATGTAATAGCAAAAGGGATTAATAAGGAAAGAACTTTTAATCAATCTCGGGAAAAAACATATCTAAAGAAAATCATCAAAAAAATTCAGAAGAAATATGAAAATGTTGAGATATATGCATATTGCATTATGTCCAATCATATCCACTTGATTCTCAAGGCGGAATTTCCAGAGTTATCATTATTTATGGCGGCTGTTTTGGCTGAATATGCAAATTATTACAATTATAAACATCACAGAAATGGTTCTCTGACATAAGAAAACATTGAAAAATGCGATAAAATCAATGTTTTTGGCATGAGCAAGCGTTTGGTGTTGTGAAAAATTGAATAGAACCGCAACAAAGGACATGGTTTTCTCTAAATCGTGTCCTTTTGCTTTGTCTGGAAATAGATATAGCCGTAGTTTCTGAAATTTAGAACCTGCGGCTTTTTTCATGTCCACGGAAAGGAGCTGATAGCTGATGGCAGTATTCCGCGTAGAACGCAACAAAGGTTATACCGTCATGTCGAACTACCATCTGCGTGACAGGAACCTGTCGCTGAAATCCAAAGGACTTCTTTCTCAAATGCTCTCGCTGCCGGAGGATTGGGATTATACGCTGAAAGGCTTATCCAGTATCAACAAGGAAAGCATTGACGCGATCCGAACCGCCGTCTGGGAGTTGGAAAAGGCCGGGTATATTACCCGCAGACAAGGGAGGGATGAACAAGGCAAGATGGCGGCGATCGAATACACCATTTACGAAACGCCGCAGAGGACGGCACCGGGATTGGAAAATCCAACACCGGATCAGCCGTGGTTGGAAAATCCAATATCGGAGAATCCGACACCGGAGAACCCGATACCGGAAAATCCAACGCAACTAATTAAAGAAGAACTAAATAAAGACTTACAAAGTAAAGATAGATCAATTACGGAATCCTATCCGATCCCTTCCTGTCCTGACAATTACGAGGACACGGCTTTGCCGGAACGGAAACGAAAGGATGGGAAGGAAGCCTATCAGGTCTATGAGGAAATCATTAAGGACAACATTGAGTTTGACTGGCTGATCAAAGCCTTTCCCCATGACCGGGATATGCTGGACGAGATTGTTTCCCTGATTCTGGAAACCGTCAGCTCCCGCAGAAAATATCTTAGGATTGCCGGAGATGACTACCCGGCGGAGCTGGTCAAGTCCAAATTTATGAAGCTGAACAGCGGCCACATTGAGTACGTCCTTGACTGTATGCACCAGAACACCACAAAGGTTCGCAACATCAAGAAGTACATGCTGGCCGTTTTATTTAATGCTCCTTCCACGATCGGGAGCTACTACACCGCCTTAGTCAACCATGACTTGTATGGCAGCACATAGAAAGGAGAATCACCATGTCCAATCCAAGACAGGGCGTATTGATTTATGACGAGGAAAGCGGCCGCTTTGACATCCGCTTTTCTCTGGAAGAATATTACGGAGGCTTACACTGCGGCACCTGCTTTGAAGTGCTGGTTGGCCGCCGGTGGGTTCCCACCCGCATTGAACATTATAACCGCTGGTATCTGGTAGGGATCAAGACGGAACACCTGACCGGGCTGCGGGTACGGATATGATGGCCGGTTTGATCAGGAGCAGAAGAAAACGCTGCTCCTTTTTTCATGCCCGGCCGCCGCCTGATTTATGGCAGCCTGCGAAGAAAGGAGGTTTATCACCATGCAGGAAGAATCCAGCGAAAAACTGGTTGTCCTATCGGTTCGCTGCACGAAGCTCACCGCCGAGGTTCTCCAAAAGTCCATGAAAGTCATGCTCAACCAGATGAAAAAGGAGAAGGAAAAGCTGGCTCACCCCCGTGGGAAACAGAGCCTGAAAAAGCTCATGGATCAGAATGTCGGCACTTCCAGCATTGAGATCAACAACAAAAATATCAAAGCCTTTGACCCGGTTGCCAAGAAATATCACATTGATTACCACTTACGGCGCGTAAAGGGCGAGAAACCGCCCCGCTATCTCGTCTTTTTCAAAGGGCGGGATGTGGATGTGATGATGGAGGCGTTTAAGGAGTTTACGGCAAAATCCCTGAAACGGGAACAGAAACCGTCCATCCGAAAAATGCTGGCTGCTTTCAAAGAGCAGGCCGCCCAGAGGAACGCTGGCCGGGAGAAGGTCAGGAACAAAGACAGGGGGCAGGAATTATGAAACCGGATATGAAAAAACTTCTGCTGCTTAATGCTCCCTACCTGATCTTTGTCTGGCTGTTTTCCAAGTTAGGGGCTGCCTACCGGCTCACACCGGGGTTTGACCTGTCGGAGAAATTTCTGAACCTCTCTTACGGGTTTTCACAGGCATTTGATTCCATGCTGCCAAGTATGCACCCGCAGGATTTACTCATTGGGGTTTTAGGAGCGGCAGCCGTCCGGCTGGCGGTCTATCTCAAAGGGAAGAACGCCAAGAAGTACCGGAAAGGCGAGGAATACGGCTCTGCCCGGTGGGGCAATGCCAAGGACATTGAACCTTTTATTGACCCGGTATTCGAGAATAATGTGCTGCTCACCCAGACGGAACGGTTGATGATGAGCGGCAGACCAAAGCATCCGAAGTATGCCAGAA